>NZ_SSMG01000174.1 GCF_009873615.1 Photobacterium lucens | reverse complement strand
TTATAAAAAAGCGGCGCACTTATTACAGTGCGCCGCTTTTTATTATCGAGTTGGCAACGAAATTAGTTGTTGCTGTGTAGCTCGCTGTTTAGCTCAATCGCTGTTTTGTTGGTTAAACATTCGATTTGGCCCGTCATTGAGTTACGACGGAACAGTAGATCTGGCTTACCAGCAAGATCGCGTGCTTTAACCACTTCTACAGGTTTACCGTTAGCATCAAGCATTTGTACTTTAGAGCCCGCTGTTACGTATAGACCTGATTCGATAGTACAACGATCGCCCATTGGGAAACCAAGACCAGCGTTCGCACCTAGTAGGCTGTTTTCACCGATAGAAACCACTACTTTACCGCCGCCAGAAAGCGTACCCATGATAGATGCACCACCACCGATATCAGAACCATCACCGACAACAACACCAGCAGAGATACGACCTTCAACCATGCTCACACCTGTTGTACCTGCGTTGAAGTTGATGAAACCTTCGTGCATAACTGTTGTGCCTTCACCAACATGTGCACCAAGACGAACGCGAGAAGTATCAGCAATACGAACACCTGTTGGTACCACGTAATCGACCATTTTAGGGAACTTGTCTACACAGTCGACAGTGATTATTTCACCGTTTAGACGTGCATCCATTTGACGCTCAGCAAGCTCTGGCAGATCGATAGGACCTTTGTTCGTCCATGCGATGTTGTGTAGTAGGCCGAAGATACCATCAAGCACCACACCATGAGGCTTAACTAAACGGTGAGAGATAAGTTGTAGTTTTAGGAAACCTTCTGCAACAGAGGTTGGTGCGATGTCAGTTTTTAGCATCACCATTACAAGTGGCTGTGATGATAGCGTTGCTTTTGCTGCAAATTGTGCGCTGACTTCATCGTTAGCATCTTCAAATGCAGAAGCGATAGCGGCACATTGCTCTGGTGTTACTTCAATCGCTTGGTTACCACCACGGTAATCAACGATAGCTGCGATGCTTTTTACTAGATCTTCTGATGGATGTAGCGTTGGGGTAGGGAAAAACGCTTCAATGATTTTTCCATCACGGTTTTTAGTGGCTGTACCTAGGGCAAGTGAAAAGCTAGACATTATTACCTGTTCTCCATTACAAAAATGCGATGTTGAATACACCTTACATTGAGGTGGAACATCAAGATGAGCCCGACAGGTTATTACAAGCGCAATAACTCTCGGTTAATGAAACCATCATAAAGAGAGTTTTAAAGATATAGAAGAGTGGAACGAAGAATCAGAGCAAAATGATGGATTATTCACGGAAATATTGCCTGAATGGATTGAAATAGTGCGAATACACGGAGCAATTTGCTGTGAGTAACTCAGTGATAAATAAAATAGAAAAATATCGAGGTATAAAAAAACCTCCACAGAGGAGGTTTTTTGACAGCGAACGGGATAATTAAAAAATTATGCTGCGTCTTCTTGCGCTTCGTCATCAGCGACTAGCTCAGGCTTCGCTGGCTTTTTTTTCGCTGCAGGTTTTGCTTTTTTTGCGCCTAATGCGACTAATACTTCTTCACGCTTTTGCGCTAAGAACATTGATAGTTCTTCTTGCTTGGCTTCATCTTCGAATAGCTCACTTTCACTCAGTAAAGCAAACATATCATCCGCCATATCTAGCATTTTGTCGTATGCGTCGGCTTCGGATTTAGAGGTGAAAGTCATCTTTTCTTCTCCGTTACGCTCAACTACATATTTGACGATAACAGCCATGGTCATCCTCTCCCAAATTGATTTACTGGCTGTTTATACAGTAGCATACTGGCTTCGTCCAGTGCTAAGCGTGTTAATGTGATGACAAGAGAAAAATTTAACCAGATTTACACTCGTGCTGCAGAAAGAAAGGGTGGTGATATCGCATTAGAGCAGCGATTATCGACCCCACTTAGTTGCACAGAATTACAACAAATTACCGACGATCGTTGGCTTGCATGTTTAACCCAGAAGATCTTTCAGTGTGGGATCCGTTGGCAAGTTGTACGCAATAAATGGGAAGGGTTTGAAAAGGTCTTCTTTGGCTTTGATATCGAGAAAATGGGCTTGATGCCTGAAGAAATGTGGGAGCGTAAAGCCCAAGATCCTGAGATCATTCGTGACTTAAAGAAGGTAATGACCATCCCTGATAATGCCAACATGATCCATCGTGCCGCTATTGAATATGGCTCATTTGCCAATATGGTGGCCGAATGGCCTGAGCAAGATATCGTAGGCTTATGGCTGTATTTAAAGAAACACGGCAAACGTCTAGGCGGAAAAACAGGTGCTTACAGTTTACGTGCAATGGGCAAAGACAGCTTTTTGTTTACTAAAGATGTAGAAAGTTATTTGCGTCATACAGGCATTGTGGATGGTGGGCGAGATACATTGAAGTCATGGCGCAATGCGCAACATGCATTTAATGATTGGCAACAAGAATCAGGCCGATCCCTTACTGAGATCAGCCAAATCATTGCTTATAGTGTGGGTGATAATCGTGTTTAACCAGCTTTTTAAGGCGTGTTATGGCGATTAATCAAATGTCCATTGCTGGCTAAATTGAATAAAGGATTCTAGCAATGGGCTTTGGTATTTTTCTTTATGGAAAATCAGCCAGTATTGGCGTCGCATATCTAATGGCATTGGCAGTAATACAATGCGTTTTTCTTCGACAGCATGCATGGCTGCTCGTTGTGAAATACAGGTGATCCCAAGCCCAGCGGAAACACTATTGATGATTGCTTCTGTAGTATTAAGCTCAAAAGCAGGTGTCCAGTGCTCTAAACGTGGCGCTAAGCGATTTAAGAAAAATTCACGTGTACCTGAGCCTGACTCACGCAGTACCCATTCGGAATCTTCCAGATCAGATAAACGCAATTCTTCAATTTGTGCCAGTGGATGTTCTGGGTGACAAGCCACCACCATATTATCTTCAAGCCAAGGTTGTACCATCAGATCTGGATGTTGCACTTTACCTTCAACAAAGCCCACATCTAATTCAAATTCACTGAGCTTTTGACACACATGGGCTGTGTTTGAAATGAACAGTTTTTGGTGTTGATGCTGGGTATGAGCTCGGAAGTCTCGGATCAAAAATGGGGTGAGCTGGTTACCAACGGTATCGCTGGATCCAATCTTTAATTCACCCGCAATGATATCGTCTTGATCAAACAATTTTTCGATGGTGTTAGAACGCGCTAGTAATTCATCAGCTAACGGCAGTAGTTTCTTACCTTGTTCATTGATCAGTAAGCGGTTGTTGTTGCGATCAAACAGTTTATGATCAAGTTGCTTTTCTAGCTCAGATAAAGCCATGCTTACTGCTGGCTTGGATAGGAATAATTTTTCAGCTGCGGCGGTAATGGTACGTTCTTGAGCTACGGTGACGAAAACTTTCAATTGTTTTAGCGCTATATTCATAACTATCCTTTGTTGAAAACTCATTGTGCAAGGTCGTTATTTATCATCAACGACGGTAAAATCTCGCCTCTAAAATTTTAGTTCAGTTTAACTTAACATGCAGTTAAATATATTCAGATATTATAAAACAATCAAGCTGGATATACTTGCTACATCAAAAAGACACAGACAATTCGCTAAGAGCTATCAGATAAAGGCGGAGAGAGAACATGATTAAGACGACGAAAAGAAAAGTAGCTGGTGCACCAACACCAATGGCAGGTTTAGCACTGGGTATTGGTAGTGTTTTATGGTGCTGGGAAAATGGTGCAACACTGCATGGTTACGCTCAAATGACAGGTGCGGTTATTGCGGCATTGATGCTACTTGTTCTAATTACAAAATTTATATTCCATCCAAAATTATTATGGGGTGATTTATCTCACCATGTAGTAGGTAGTGTTGTTCCTACCTTTGCGATGGCATTAATGGTGGTATCAAAAGCTGTCGGTTTATATGTATCAGCGCAAGCCGGTGCTTATATTTGGTTATTTGCGGTAATTTTACACGTTATTTTCTTAACACTATTTATTTACCACCGTGCATGTGACTTCCATCTTCACCACATGGTACCAAGTTGGTTCGTACCGCCAATCGGTATTATTGTTGCTGATGTGTCGTTCCCTGGTATTGCAGAGTTACACCCATTAGCAAACGTATTGTTAATCTTTGGCATGTTGTCATACGCAGTAATGCTTCCAATGATGATTTACCGCTTTATGTTCCGTGATGAAGTGCCAGATGCTGCAAAACCAACTATTGCGATTATGGCAGCACCAGCAAGTCTATCATTAGCTGGCTACTTAACAGTGACTGCAAATCCATCACCAGTAGTGGTTGCATTACTAGCAGGTATTGCAGTGTTGATGACTGCGGTTATTTACTTAGCGTTCTTCCGCTTATTACGCTTAGAGTTCAGCCCAGGTTACGCAGCCTTTACGTTCCCAATGGCAATTGGTGCAACAGCATTATTTAAGACTGCTGCGTGGATGAAAAATTACGGCTTTGATGCTCATTATGTTGCGCAAGTACACGGTTTAGCAACCATCGAGCTTTATGTTGCAAGTATTATCATTGGCTATGTAGCAATTCGTTATTTAGCATTTTACCGTCCATTCAGTGGACTATTTAAAAGCAGTAAACACTGTCCACAAAATATCTGATAGCGATGGTAGGTAGGCAGGTAAGTTAAGGATATTTGCCTACTCTATTACCGATATTTTGTGTGTTGCCCGATCTAGGAGATCGGGCTTTTTTGTTTTAGGGCTAAGACGATATTTTAATATTTCCGCCTGTATGTATTTACAGTGTTCAATTCATAGTAGACAATTTAGTTATTCATCACCTGCTGTGAGATACCTAAGTGTTTACTGTCTACCATTCAAATCAACTCGACCTGCTAAAATCTTTGCTGGTGGAGCTTATTCGGCTGCAACCGTTAGCCAATCCATTTGAAAAAGAACAAATTCTGGTGCAAAGTCCTGGGATGTCGCAGTGGCTAAAAATGGAGCTGGCGAAATCATTAGGTGTTGCAGCCAATATTGATTTTCCACTGCCTGCGACCTTTATTTGGAAGATGTTTACCCAAGTATTGGCGGATGTACCAGAGCGTAGTGCATTTAACAAAGAAGCGATGACGTGGAAGTTAATGCAAGTGCTGCCAGCACAGTTTGACCAACCAGAATTCGAAGCGCTACAGCGTTATTTAGACGGTGATGACGACAACCTAAAGTGCTATCAATTAGCCGAAAAGATTGCCGATATTTTTGACCAATACTTAGTATATCGCCCGGAGTGGATTCAACAGTGGGAAGCGGGTGAAACGGTCGCTGAATTAGAAGGTGAACACCCTTGGCAGCCGATTTTATGGCAAGCACTGTACGATCAAACCTTGGCATTAGGGCAATCGCCTTATCATCGTGCCAACTTGTACGAACACTTTATTGAAACACTACAAAACTACAACGCATCACAAGGTAAAGAAGCATTAATTGCAGCAGGTTTACCGCAGCGTTTGTTTGTGTTTGGTATTTCATCATTGCCTCCACGTTATTTAGATGCACTTGCCGCCATTGGTGAGCATATTGACGTGCATTTAATGTTTACCAACCCTTGTCGTTATTACTGGGGAGATATTCGCGATCGTAAACATCTCGCCCGATTAGCAGCCAGCAAGCGTGTAAAACTACATAACATTGATACCGAGCAGGACATCTCAGCAACGATTGATGTCTTAAAAGATAGCGATGAAAATCACTATGACGATGATATGCAAAATGGCATGGTGGGCAATAGCTTACTAGCATCAATGGGTAAGCTTGGTCGCGATAACATGTACTTGTTATCAGAGATGCAAGTGAACGAAGTAGATGCGGGCTTTGTTGATATTGAATCGGATAACTTATTACATGCGATTCAAGCTGACATTTTAAACTTGGTAGATCGCCAAGATGATACCTTGCTTGAATCTAGCGAGCATAAATTCCCCATTGCTGCAGATGATAACTCACTCTCTATTCATGCCTGTCATAGCCCAATGCGTGAAGTGGAAGTGCTACACGACAAGCTGTTAGCCATGTTTGAGGCAAACCCTGATCTTAAGCCGCGCGACATTATCGTGATGGTGGCAGATATCAATGCTTACAGCCCTGCGATCCAAGCGGTATTTGGTAATGCGCCGGGTAACCGCTACATCCCATTCTCTATTTCTGACCGAACCGCAGAGCAAGAAAACCCAATCTTGCTGGCTTTTTTACGTCTATTAACTCTACCAGATAGTCGCTGTCATGCATCAGAATTGCTAGAGCTATTAGAAGTGCCAGCAGTGATGAATAAGTTTGGTTTTGATAGCCAAAGCTTTGAGAAAGTAAAACAGTGGATCGAAGAAGCAGGGGTACGTTGGGGCTTAGATCAGCATACATCGAGTCAATTTGATCTTCCTGAGCAGATGCAAAACACTTGGCTGTTTGGTATTCAGCGGATGTTACTGGGTTATGCCATGCCGCATGATACGGGCTTGTTTGAAGGCATTTCTGCTTACGATCAAGTGCAGGGTATTGATGCAGAATTAGCAGGTCAGTTGGCTGGTTTTATTGATTGCTTAATTAGTTATCGTGAAGTGCTAGCTGAGCCGCACACAGTCGCAGGTTGGTCAGACATATTGAATCAACTATTGGATGATTTCTTTGCGGTCGAGCTTGAAGGTGAATTAGTTCTGAAATCGATCCGCGATAACGTGCGTCGCTTACAAGAGCAGCTTTCAGATGCAGGATATCAAACTGATATTACGCCAGCGGTGTTAACCCAATACTTGCGAGATAAGTTATCGGGCGAGCGAGTTAGCCAACGTTTCCTTGCTGGACAAGTTAACTTCTGTACCTTGATGCCAATGCGTTCGATCCCCTTTGATGTGGTGTGCTTGCTTGGCATGAATGATGGTGCTTACCCTCGAAATATTGCCCCTGAAGGGTTTGATTTAATGAATGGTCGCACTAAAGCTGGCGATCGTTCCCGTCGTGATGATGATCGTTACCTATTCTTAGAAGCACTGCTTTCAGCACAGCAAACCTTGTATATCAGCTATGTTGGACGCTCAATTCAAGATAACGCTGAGAAGATAGCTTCAGTCTTGGTCAGTGAGCTGGTGGAATACTGCCAGCAAGGTTACTGCCTTGAAGGTGATGAGCCATTAGCGGTTGATGAATCAGCAGAAAATATTAAACAAAAACTGATTGAGCACCATCCATTAGTGCCTTTTAGCCCAAGTGCCTTTACTGGCGAGAAAGGCAGTTATGCCATTGAATGGTTACCTGCAGCAGCCCGTGAAGGACAAGCGAGTCAGCCATTCCAACTTGGTGAATTACCACCAGAGCCAATTGCAGACGATCAGCAACAAGTGTTAGAGCTTGCCGAGCTACAACGTTTTTGGCGCTTACCGGTACGTTATTTCTTTAACCGCCGTTTGAAAGTTTACTTCGAGCCACCAATGGGCTTGCTTGAAGATGATGAGCCATTTGTGCTTAATCAGCTAGAAAGCTATCACATCAAAAATGATTTGTTAGGTTTGTTACTCGATGCCAAGATGACGAACCAAGATCCTGATCAGATCTTTAGTCATTTTGCACAAGAGCAAAAAGCGGCAGGTCGATTACCGGTAGCGGCATTTGGTGAAATTGACTTAGATGCTAGCCGTACTTCTGTTGGGGAGTTGGTCGATAAGATCGAGCCTTTGGTGCATGCGCCATTAGCAGATCAAGAGGTGGGCATTCGCTTTGATGTTAATGGTCATCCTGTTTTACTGCAAGGTTGGTTAAAGCAGCGTTATCAATCAGGTCTAATGCGTTTTAGAAGCGGTAAAGTGCGCTCGGTGGATTTACTGGCGGCTTGGTGTGATCACCTGTGTTTAGCCATTAGCCAACCTCAAGCGATGCAAAAAACACATCTGATTGGCACCGATAAATACCTTATTCTGCATCCTATTGATGCCGCAACGGCTAAACGTTACCTACAAGAATTAATCGAGCTTTACTATCAAGGTTTAAACCAGCCATTGGCGTATTTCCCGAAAACGGCACATGCCGGCATTCAAGCTTGTGTTGATAAACAAGGTAATTGGAAAGATGACGAACTGACGATTGAAAAAGCTTACGACAAGATGGCGGGTTGTTTTAACGATGGTTATCTTTTTGCTGGTGAAGGTGCTGATGAGTACATCAATCGCGTGTGGACACATTGGAATGATGAGCTTGCGCAAACCAGTTATGTATTGGCATTGAAAGTGTTACAAGCGGCAGTGCTAAGCAGTGAAGAAGTGAAGCAGGAATAGAGAGAGTAGTGTGGCCGCCAGCAAATCATTATTAATTGTAGGGTGTTCGCTGTACGGCCACCGGTCCAGAGGTGACCAAGTTTCTGGCGCAGATACTAACTAACCGCTGTAAGACAAACCGTGAGTAAGCTCTCACAATATTAGAATAAAACAGGATTTGATCGTTTAATCTTCGCTTATAAGTGTTTGATCACATTAGTGATGTGAGCAAGATCACCTTGAAATAACAATGATCATTTTAGCGTTCAAATTTGATGATATGGGACAAGTAAAATCATGACGGCACAAACGCAGACCAACATTTTGCAGCCAATGGCGTTCCCACTGCATGGCACCCGTTTAATTGAAGCCTCCGCGGGTACAGGTAAAACTTTCACCATTGCCAGTTTATACCTTCGTTTATTGTTAGGTCATGGCTGCGCACAAACACGCCACGCTACAGAGCTTACGGTTGATCAGATCCTCGTGGTGACCTTTACTGAAGCAGCAACCGCTGAACTACGTGATCGTATTCGCGCACGTATCCATGATGCACGACTCGCTTTTAGCCGAGGTGTTAGTAATGATCCTGTTATTGAGCCGTTGTTATCTGAATACCCAGATCACAAAGCGGCGGCGAATATTCTATTGCAGGCAGAGCGCCAAATGGATGAAGCGGCGATTTATACCATTCATGGTTTTTGTCAGCGTATGTTGACCCAAAATGCGTTTGAATCAGGCTGTCGTTTCAACAATGAATTTGTTACCGATGAAAGCCAGCTTAAAAGCTTGGTGGTAGCCGATTATTGGCGAAGCCATTTCTATCAATTACCTCGCTCGCTGGCATCACAAATTCGTGATTTATGGTCATCGCCAGCAGCCTTATTAAAAGATATCGGTAATAGCTTAACCGGTGCGCCAGTCAAATTATCTGTCTCAGCCATGACGGCGGATTTAGAACAGTTACATCAACAGAATCTTGAGCGTATTAATGACTTTAAGACGTTGTGGAAAGAACACTTTGCTGATTTAGAAGCGTTAATTGCCAACTCTGACGTTAATAAGCGTAGCTATACCAAAAAGAGCTTACCCACTTGGCTGGCACAGGTGAATGAGTGGGCCAATGCAGCCACCGATAGCTATGAGCTACCTGATAAATTAGATAAGTTTTCACAGAAAGTTCTCATCGATAAAACCCCGAAAGGTGAAGCACCGCAACATAGTGTGTTTGTGGTTATCGATGACTTGATTGATAACCCTGCGACGTTGCGGGATCCATTATTAGCTCATGCGATTGAACGCTGTCGTACACTGCTCGCCCAAGCTAAAGCACATAAAGGCTGGTTATCGTTTGACGATCTTCTTACTCAGTTAGGTACAGCGATCGAGCATGATCAAGATGATCTGCTGGCAAGTAAGATCCGCAGTCAATATCCGGTTGCGATGATCGATGAATTCCAAGATACCGACCCATTACAGTACGGTATTTTTAGCGCTGTTTATAAAGATCATCCTGAGTGTGGTTTATTTATGATCGGTGATCCGAAGCAGGCGATTTATGCTTTCCGCGGCGCTGATATTTTTACCTATATTCAAGCTCGTCGACAGGTACAAGATCATTACACGCTAGGCACAAACTGGCGTTCGACTGCCGATATGATTGCCTCTGTGAATAGTGTTTTTGCCCATCCAAATAGTCCGTTTATTTACGATCAAGACATTACCTTTGAACCTGTTGGTCATAGCCCTAAAGCGCCAGAGCGAAGCTGGTGGCTCAATGGCGAAAAACAGCATGCGTTAACTTTCTGGCTGCAAGATAGCGATGAGGGTAAACCTGTTACCAAAGGTGAATATGAGTCTACCATGGCGCAGGCAACCGCAGCGCAAATTCAGCATATTCTTGAGCGCTCACAACAAGGGCAAGGCTACTTTTTAGATAAAGAAGGTGGTGAGGCTAAAGCTGTGAAAGCGGGTGATATTGCGGTACTGGTGCGCACTGGTCGTGAAGGCAAGTTAGTGCGAGAAGCCCTAGCACGCCAAGGCATTGCCAGTGTGTATTTATCGAATCGTGATAGCGTGTTTTCAACCGCAGAAGCGGCAGATGTTCAACGTTTACTGCAAGCAGTATTAACTCCTGAAGATGATCGCGCACTGCGAGCAGCACTAGCGTCTGGTTTATTTGCGTTAACGGCGATTGAGCTTGATACCCTTAATAACGATGAGAACGAATGGGAAATTGCGGTAAATAGCTTTAAACAATATCGTCAGCAATGGCAAAAGCGCGGTGTGATGCCGATGCTGCGCAGCGTAATGGCGAAAAATAATATCGCTGAGCGTTTGTTAGTTGAAGAAGGCGGTGAGCGTCGTTTAACGGATTTACTGCATATTGGTGAATTGCTGCAAGAAGCCAGTCAAACCTTAGATAGTGATTACGCATTGCTACGTTGGCTCGCTGAAAATGTGGCAGAGCCAAACGGTAATTCTGATGAGCAAATTTTACGTTTGGAATCAGAGCGTAACTTGGTGCAAATCGTCACAATCCATAAATCAAAAGGCTTGGAATACGATCTGGTGTTTATGCCATTTGTGTGTAGCTTCCGTGCTGTTGATAGCAAAGGCGAAGTGAAGTATCACGATGATGCCGAGAATGTCACGATTTTAGATATCACCAAGCATGAAGATTCGATTGCAAAAGCAGATCAAGAACGCTTAGCCGAAGACTTACGTTTGATTTACGTTGCCCTAACCCGTGCGGTGTACGGTTGTTTTGTAGGTATGGCACCAGTTCGAAATGGTCGTAGCACCAAAGAGCCAACGGGACTGCATAAATCAGCCATGGGTTATTTAATCCAAAATGGCGAAGAGTGTGGTGTCGCAGCATTAGAGCTTGCACTGGCGAAGTTATCTGAAACTCAACCAACTATCACGATTGCAGAGCCGCCTGTGCTCCCTGAAGATAAATGGGAGGCACTGGATGAGCAAAGCCAAACATTAACCCGTCGTGAGTTTGAACGTCAGATTGAACGTAACTGGTGGATGACCAGTTATTCCAACTTGGTAAAACAAGGGCATCAAGCACACCATGACAGCAGCTTAGATCTGCCGGGTTTTGATATTGATTCGGTCCAAACGGATGCGCTGCAAAATGACGGTGCAGAAAGCCCTGATGCTGAGGTTGAGTTAGAGCCTGAATACTCCATTTATACTTTCCCTCGTGGTGCACGCCCGGGTACGTTTTTGCATACCGTGTTTGAAGAAATTGAATTTACCCGTCCAGTTGATAGCCCAGAAACGGTCGCTAAATTAACCGAGTTGCTTGAGCTGGAGCATTATGAATTGGCGTGGCTACCTGTATTGCAGCAGCTAATTCAAGATGTGCTCAATTGTGCGCTTGATGGTGAGCAATTGTTGCTGGCAGAAAAAACGCCACAACAACGCTTAACGGAAATGGAGTTTTTGTTGCCGATTGAAATGCTGCAATCACCATTACTAAACAAAGTGATCGCGAAACATGATTCCATTTCTGCCAAAGCGGGCGAGTTAGGGTTTAGCTCGGTTAGTGGGATGCTAAAAGGCTTTATCGACTTGGTGTTTGAGCATCAAGGCAAATACTACGTGCTTGACTGGAAATCGAATTATCTGGGTGATGATCCGCAAGTCTATCGTGGCGAACAGTTAGTGGAAGCTATGCGTGATCATCGCTACGACTTGCAGTACCAAATTTATGCATTAGCGCTGCAACGTTTTTTACGTAGCCGTATTCCTAATTATGATTACGACACCCATTTCGGTGGCGTGTATTACTTGTTCTTACGTGGTATTCAGGCTGGTAGCGACAGTGGTATTTTCCATGCGAAACCATCGCAAGCACTATTAGATGAACTGGATTTATTAATTGATGGAGCATTACCTCATGCTTAAACGACTACAAGCGTTAACTAAACAAGGTGTGTTACGTCAGCTTGATTACCAGTTCGCCAAATTTGTAGCGCAACATAGCCCTGCTGAACAAGCTGATTTAGCGGCATTGGTGGCAGCAATTGCTAGTAACGAGCTAGGTAAAGGGCACGTGTGTGTGATGCTAGATAAGATCACACCACAACGCTTATTGGGCTTACCATCTCGTGTGGCGGTTGAGCTTTTAGATGGCATACCAGAGCCCGCTTTATGGGCGGAATTACTTACCCAATTTACTGTTGTTTCGACAGTAAAAGCCGGCAATGTTGAAGCTACGCCTTTAGTGATTGAGCATGGTCGTTTGTACTTAAGCCGTTATTGGCAATTTGAACAAACGGTTGCCGCTAAGATTTTATCGATGGCAAAAAATGCAGATAATCAACAGCAGATATTTAATGCTGAGCAACTGACTGAGATGCATCAAGCGTTAGATAATTTGTTCCCTGTCTCTTATGGTTATCTATTTGAAGCGTTGTCCAACGTTGATACACCACAAGCACGTCAAACGCTTGTCTGTGACATGCTTGATATTGTTAAACCTGAATCGCTTGATTGGGCGAATATTGACACTGTTTTAAGTACGGCAAAACAACAAACTGATTTAGCGCAGCTTGATGGCTTGATCTCATTAGATGTGTGTTTGAATTGGCAGAAAGTGGCTGCAGCCGTGGCGTTAACTCGACAATTTGCGGTGATTTCAGGTGGCCCGGGTACAGGTAAAACTACCACGGTAGCAAAACTGTTAGCGGCACTGGTGATGCAAGCAGGTGATGAGCATATCCCTAATATCATGCTGGTAGCACCAACCGGTAAAGCTGCGGCACGACTGACAGAATCGATTAGTTCGGCGGTTAAATCATTGCCTATCGATAAGTCGGTAAAAGAGCGTATTCCAACTCAGTCGAGCACGATTCACCGCCTATTAGGGGCGATTCCGGGGCGGGTTGAGTTTCGTCATCATAAAGAAAATCCACTGCACCTTGATGTGCTGGTGGTAGATGAAGCTTCAATGGTCGATTTACCCATGATGGCGCGTTTATTAGATGCAATGCCAGCTGGCGCAAAACTGATTTTATTAGGTGATAGAGATCAGTTGGCATCAGTGGAAGCAGGTGCAGTGTTAGGTGATATCTGCTCATTTGCAAACCAAGGCTATAGTGGTTCACAAGGTCAGGTATTAAGCCAATTAACAGGCTATGACTTACATAGCACTTCGTTAGATTTAAGCTTGGTGGCAGATTGTTTATGTATGCTACAAAAGAGTTATCGCTTCCATTCCCAATCTGGTATTGGTCAATTAGCGAAGGCAATCAATAGTGGCCGTCCTGCGCTGGTCGATAAAGTATGGCAGCAAGGCTTTAAAGATATCCATCACTATTCGTTATCCACTGAAAGTTATCAGTCGATGATCAATCAGGTGACGACTTTCTATTTTGATTATTTAGATGCGATTGCTGAGCAACGAGAGCCCAAAGTGGTATTAGATGCGTTTGCCAACGTGCGTTTACTGTGTGCATTACGTGAAGGTGATTTTGGTGTCGCTGGCTTAAATTACCGAATTGAAAAAGAGTTAACACATCGCGGTAAGATCAATCCGGGGGATGATACTTGGTATCAAGGTCGTCCGATTATGATCACTCGTAATGATCACGCTGTCGGTTTGTATAACGGTGATATTGGTATCACCATGTTAGAGCCTGAAACGGAAGCGGTAGATGGTGTACGCCGTTTAAAAGTGTATTTTGAAATGCCCGATGGCACGATCCGTGGTTTCTTACCAAGCCGTATTCCTGAGCATGAAGTGGTGTTTGCAATGACGATCCACAAATCGCAAGGTTCGGAATTTGCTGATACCGTGATGGTGTTGCCACACGATTTTACGCCAATTTTAACCCGAGAGCTGATTTACACCGGTATTACCCGTGCAAAAGCAAGACTGTATTTGTATGCGCAACCTGATGTGATTCGTCGCAGCGTGCAAGTGCGTACTGAACGTGCCAGTGGATTATCTGAGTTATTGGTTTAACGTGATTGTTGCGAGTTAGAAAACAAAAAACGCCAGCATTGATGCTGGCGTTGTTCTTAGGTGCTATCGGCCTTACTTGAACATATCTAGTAGCAAGTAGCTGACGGGATCGGCTGGACACTCGTAAGGACCACATTCAACGAAAGTTGAAATTACGTTGATAAGTACTGTAGCGATAGCCAATACACAAACAAATTTACCAAATTTATTCATTTGGTAGTTTTCGCTTGTCCAGTTTTTATTCCATAGCATCAATAGTAATGCGACACCTGCAATCGTCATTCCAAAGATCACGAATGACCATGTGTAGTAGTGCATACCTAAAATAGGGCTACCAAAACCAGGCGTACCAGGGATCACGTGTAGCGATACTTGGCGAAGCGCGGTCGCTGCGCCAAATAACGCACCAACAAGGATGACACCGTAGTGACGTTGCTGTGTGCCGTAAACCACGTTTAGCATGAAGCCAAACATGACCATCACAAAGCCAAGGCGCTGTAGTAGGCACAATGGGCAAGGTAATTCATTCCAAGCAACTTGTAATACGGAACCCATCAGTAGTACAAAAGTAATGCCTAGTAGACCTAGTGTGTTGAGCAAGGTTACGTGTTTATTATTCATTCTTTATCGCCCGTTATAACAAAATGGATAGGGTGTCGGTTGCGTGGTGATTAAACCAGTACAGACCCAGAACGACAGAGATTGCGAAAAACGCATAACCCATGCTTTTTTTACCAATGAACGCCGTGACCATGGCGATCAAAAGTAATAAGAAAATTAAACTCATCATAAGCTGCTTTACCTTTGCTTTATACTTTCTGTAATAATTATGTGTTGAGCGGTTGTTCTATAAGTTATAGAAGCGGGAAAGTATATTGCCAACAATGACTGGTTTGTTAATTTATTGTCATTTATTTGAGTTTTGTTATTAGGATCTTTGATCTTCTTTGGTAATTGTATAGTGCTTTTTTCGCCATAGGCAGCCTTTCTACATCACATTCAGAGAACCCTTGCTCTCTGAACCAGTGTAAGCTTCTGGTGGTTAGCACAAATAAATGATCAAGTTCTTGTTGGCGGGCTTGTAGGCAGAGCTCATTGAGTAACAGTACGCCACGGTTGCCATCTCTATAGTCAGGATGGATCGCAACACAAGCCATTTCTGCCATTTTCTCGTCGGGGAAGGGGTAGAGGGCGGCACAACCAATGATTAAGTTATCACGTTCAATGATGGTGAATTGGGTGATCTCTTGCTCGAGTTGTTCTCGTGAACGTCGAACTAAGATGCCATCTTGCTCAAGAGGCTGAATTAAATCAAGAATACCACCTATGTCGTTAATATTGGCGCGACGGACTTTTTCGGCACTTTCCATCACGATTTGGGTGCCAATACCATCAACAGAAAATAGCTCTTGAATCAGTGAACCATCTTCTTTGTAACTGACTAAATGACTACGAGGCACGCCTGCTCGACATGCGCTGATGGCACCACGAAGAAAGCGTCCTGTACCACAATCTTGGGCTCGTTCGTTAATCAGATTTTGCAAGATTTCATCTGCTTCATTGGGTAATAGTTCGGAGAGCACTTCGTTATTGTCACCGAGCACACCCAGCTCAGAGCAAAAGCCAATCAACTTGTCAGCCTTTAAGCGAATCGCCACTTGTGTCGCAACCTCCTCTGAGGTGAGGTTAAAACATTCACCTGTTACCGAACTGGCTATTGGGCCAAGTAAAACAATGGAGCCTTGCTCAAGCTGACGCTTAATTGCATCCGTATCAATCCGACGTATTTTTCCACTGTGGCAGTAATCAACACCCTCATCAACCCCTAAAGGCTGAGCAATAATAAAGTTGCCACTAATGATATTAATTTGAGCACCAGCCATTGGCGTATTGTGCAGCCCCATTGAAAAACGCGCAGTAATGTCCAGTTGAAGCTGTCCTGCGGCTTGTTTGGCAATTTCTAGTGAACGTTCATCGGTAATACGGATCCCTTTATGATAGGGAGAGTAACAATCTTGCTCTGCAAGCAATGCATTTATTTGTGGGCGAGCACCATAGACAATCACGATCTGAATGCCTAGGCTATTTAGTAAGGCGATGTCGTTGACGATATTACTGAAGTTGGGATCAGCAAAGGCTTCACCGCCTACCATGATCACCATGGTTTTCCCAACATGGGCATTTAAATAAGGGGCTGACTGTCTAAATCCTTTGACTAGCGCTGTACTACGTCTTTTCACTATCTGACATCCATGTACAAAAAAGTTATATGGATAAAGTAAATTAATTTGTCAATTTGTACAGCCTTAAAGTGATAGTATTTACCAAGATGTTACGTTGGTAATTAGGTGTTTACATTGAGATGTCATACTTAATCTAACTATAAGTTTATTCTGGAGATGAAGATTGGATAAAGCCCAATTATCACAAGATAATGTGATGGCTCAGCCGACCAAGCGTTCGCATGTCATTATGCTGCTTTGTTTATTAATCGGTGGGTTAGTGCTAGCTGGGGTGTTTATATCTAAACATTCATTATCGAATCTATTTCAGCCCACTTCATCGGTTGGGATATATGGTTATTGGCAAGAGCAGGATGTCGCAAAATATGCTGCTGATAGTTTCGAAGTCGGCCCTTTAGGGATTTATCATCAAAACCGTTTAGTGACGACGACGTATGAATGGGACGGGCAAACGCTCAGCTATCGTTTAGGCGGGGAGCTATACAGCTATATTTATGTAAAAAACACGTTTATCCGTCAGCAACCCGCGCACTATATTTCTACGTTTTTGCGCACACCCCTACCATTAAATCAGTTTTAATAGCTCGTGAATGGAACTTTGCTTAATAGCTATTTGTCTCATGAGTTCAGCCGTCTGTGGTGTACCACCAAGGCAGTGCTGAATAACGTTATTGATTTGTTGTTGAGGAACCCCCTCGCTGGTTAAATTTCGTATCCATTGATATTCAATAGCATTGGGATCTAACAAAGTATCTTTGCCAACTTTAAGTGGTACTTGCATCTCTTTATGTCCTTATGAGTGCGATTTTTTTATTCTAAATTTGTAAGTTGTGTATTTTTTGTGACGCTTTTATTAAATCTGTTGAGTGTGACAAAAATATGACACTTATTGAATTATAAATAAAATAAATACCCGCCTTATTTACATGGAAATGCAAACACTTCAATGACATTTAGATACAAATATGGCTTAAGATTATGACGTTATATGGCTTGGGGTTTGTTACTATTGCCGTTATAAACGCATATTAATCGTGTTGGTTATATTGCTTTTTTAAATTTTTATAGGCTTATCTATCGTGTTACGTAAAGCAACAATCGCTCTTATTCTATTTGGCTTGGCAGGTTGTGCATCGGATGATGCAGTGAAATCTAATGAACAAGCTGAAATTCAAAAAAATCCACTTGCGCAGCAATATCTTGGTAATTACTTCTCTCATGTATTAAATCGTGTCTCAACGATTAAATCAGATAAGCCTCGTGATTACACTACGTTTGCACCGCAAGCTGAAATGGTTGTAACGCGCTCACCATCGATGGCGCGTAAATATGGCCCGTTATACAAGCAATTAGAAAAGTGGATCAGTGCTGGTGGTGATCCAAGTAAACTGGCTAGCTACGGTATTGAAGCGGCACAAATGGGTGGTGGTGATAACCGTGGTAATGTGATGTTCACAGGTTACTATTCACCTGTAATTGAACTTCGTCATACACCAAATGCAGAGTTCCGTTACCCAGTATACGCAATGCCTAAGTGCCATGGCCGTTGCCCATCTCGCGCGGAAATTTATAACGGTGCGTTAAAAGGTCAGGGCTTAGAGCTAGGTTACAGTAAATCTATGCTAGATATCTTCATGATGGAAGTACAAGGCAGTGGTTTTGTGCATTATGAAGATAACGATCAATTAGAGTACTTTGGTTACAATGGCAAAAATGGTCACCGTTATGTGAGTATTGGTCGTGTACTGATTGATCGCGGTGAAGTGCCTAAAGAAAAAATGTCACTAAAAGCGATCCAAGAATGGGTATCAACACACAGTGAATCACAAGTACGTGAATTACTAGAACAAAACCCATCGTTTGTTTTCTTTAAGCCACATAAGAGCTTAGATGTAAAAGGTAGCGCTGGTATTCCACTGCTAGCAAATGCCGCGGTTGCAGCTGATCGTAAGTACATTCCAATGGGCTCTGCGCTACTTGCTGAAGTACCTGAGCTTGATGCACAAGGTAACTGGACTGGTAAACACGTTTTACGTTTGTTACTAGCGTTAGATACTGGTGGTGCTGTGAAGAAAAACCACCTCGATCTTTACCATGGTATGGGTAAACAAGCGGGTGTAGATGCTGGTCACTATAAGCATTTTGGCCGTGTATGGCGCTTAGGTTTAAAAGGGACTGCAACTCAAGACCCTTGGCTTAAGCCATAGTTCTGTATTGTTAGAAAGCATTACCCGCAAACTTGAGTGATGCTAACAACTGGACAATCTTATTAAGAGTGCGTATAAAAACGCACTCTTTCTTTATCTATCCATCATCTCTGTGAAGAAGTACTATGCGCGAACTTGATACCCCAGCATCTGATAGCTACAACCAACGTTTTGGCGGCACTCGTCGTTTATACGGCAACAGCGAAGTCGAGATCCTTCGTGCAGCACACGTGTGTGTGATCGGTATTGGTGGTGTAGGTTCATGGGCAGCAGAAGCGTTGGCGCGTTCAGGTATTGGTGAGCTGACGTTGATTGATATGGATGACGTATGTGTGACTAACATTAACCGTCAGATCCATGCTATGACTGGCACGGTAGGTAAGAGCAAAATCGAAGTGATGGCAGAGCGCATTCAACTGATCAATCCTGAGTGTAAGGTCAATTTAATTGATGATTTCATCACTCCTGATAATCAAGCCGAATACCTATCAAAAGACTTTGATTACGTGTTGGATGCGATTGATAGCATGAAGCCAAAAGCGGCACTGCTGTCTTACTGTAAAAGTAATAAAATTAAAGTGATCACCACAGGTGGTGCCGGTGGTCAGATGGATCCGACTCAAATTCAAATCGCAGATTTAACCAAAACGATTCAAGATCCGTTAGCGAAGAAATTACGTGATACGCTGCGTCGTCATCATAACTTCCCGAAAAATCCAAAACGTAAGTTTGGTATTGATTGCGTATTTTCAACTGAGCAATTGAAGTACCCACAAGCTGATGGTTCGGTATGTGCTGTGAAAGCAACCGCAGAAGGGCCAAAGCGTATGGATTGTGCAAGCGGTTTTGGTGCAGCAACGGTAGTTACTGCAACCTTTGGTTTTGTTGCGGTATCGCAGATCTTACGTAAGCTGATTGAGAAACATAAAAAGTAATGTTTTGGCTTAATAGAGACGGCGTCTAAAAGTTTCAAATAGCAAAAAGCGGATCATCAGATCCGCTTTTTTGTTTTTGTATTTAGCTTGCTGTCATTTGCTTATAGCAATTAAGCCACTGAGTTAGCTAATTGCTTAATTTGTTCAACAATAGCTTTTAAGCCGTTACCACGAGAAGGACTTAAGTGAGCAATTAAGCCTAGCGAGTCAAAGTAACCATCGATATCAAACTCACGGATCTCAGTGTTTGTTTTACCATGATAAGCGGCTAGTACCAGTGTTATTAAGCCACGCACAATTCGCGCATCAGAATCGGCTTGAAAATAAAAATGATCATCAACTTGCTGGTGGCGAAGCCATACTTGTGATTCACAACCACTGACTTTCAATTGCTCATCTTTATCTGCTTCTGCCATTACAGGCAATTTCTTACCTAATTGGATCACAGTACGGTAGCGATCTTCCCAGCCAGAAGCTGTTTGCATTTGAGCCACGATATCAGCCGTTGTAATGTCGGTGCCGAAAGGGTGAGAAGGAAGCGTAAGTTCAGCCATAATGTTCAATCCAGATAACGCATTAAAGTAAGTCACAAGCTTTGTGTAGTGCTGTAATGAAGCGCTCTACATCTTGCTCGGTATTATAAAGGGCTAATGATACTCGTAATGTCCCTGTTAAGCCTAGCGCATCAAGCATAGGGTGAGCACAATGATGCCCTGCACGTAGCGCAATATTTTGCTGATCAAGCAAGGTCGCAATATCTTGATGATGGACACCATCGACGACAAAAGAGAATAAGCTGGCCTCTGGCTGTAAGCCAATAATACGCAGATCATCAATGTCTTTAATGCCATCAATGGCTTGTTGGCGAAGCTTGGCAATGTGGTGCTCCGCACCTTTTCTATCTAATTGATTTAGCCAGTTAATCGCAGCGGCTAAAGCGAGACTTCCTGCGACATTGGGTGTACCTGCTTCAAATTTTCCTGGTAGCGCGGCGAAAGTGGTGCCGTCAAAAGAGACTTTCTCCACCATTTTCCCGCCACCGTGCCAAGGCGGCATGGCTTCAAGTAAGGCTTGTTTACCATAAAGCACGCCGATACCCGCTGGCGCATAAATTTTGTGGCCAGAGAAAACATAGAAATCTGCATCTAGCGATTGCACATCCACGTTTTCATGGGCAATCCCTTGAGCGCCGTCAATCACAGCAATGGCATTGTGCTGATGGGCAGCATTGATAATGTCTTCAATGGAGTTACGTGTGCCAGTGACATTGGTAATGTGCGCGACAGCAACTATCTTGGTGTTAGCAGAAAGCAGTGTATAGAACGCACCCATATCTAAGGTGCAGTCAGCACGCATTGGGATTTTCACCACTCGAGCGCCTGTTTCTGCTGCAATCATCTGCCAAGGCACGATGTTAGCGTGGTGCTCTAGCTCACTGACAAGGATTTCATCACCGGCTTGCAGGTTTGCTCGACCGTAAGTTTGAGCAATTAAATTTAATGCTTCAGTGGCACCACGGGTCCAAATAATTTCTTTACTGCTTGCAGCACCAATAAAGTCTTTAACCGTTTCACGGGCTTGTTCAAATCGTAATGTGGCGTTCGCCGTTAAGCTGTGGCTGCCTCGATGTACATTGGCATTGTAACCACGGTAATACTCAGTAAGGGTATCGATCACAACTGCTGGCTTTTGTGCGGTCGCTGCACTATCTAAATACACAGGAGGTAGCTCACCGTCAGCCTGTTGCAATGCTGGAAATTGAGCCAAAATGGTTGAGATATCGAATTGAGTCGTCATGGTCGTTCACATTACTGAGATTTGAACAGCGGATCATGCTAAGAAATGGGCTTCAGAGCAAGTGATGATGGTTTTTAATTGATAAAAAAATAGCACTGCGTTGGGGCGCAGTGCTAACAATAGCTTTGACAGGAAAGTCAAAAATACAGGAAGTAAAGGATGGAAATTCCATCCATCCGGAATGATCCGGACAATATGCAAACACAACATGCAATGTTGATAAGCTGGTTAGCCAGAGGGCAAAAAAACAGATGGTTAACTCAACATTGCGGAACGAATAATAGGGTTTATCTAGCAGTTGAACAACGGACAAATTATAATGTTCAGGATTAAAAAAACTAATGTATTAAATAGTCGAGAAAAGTATGTCTAGACGTTTACCCCCGCTCAACTCATTAAAGGTATTTGAAGCGGCAGCAAGGCACTTGAGTTTTACTCGTGCGGCGGAAGAATTATTTGTTACGCAAGCTGCAGTTAGCCATCAAATTAAAGCGTTAGAGGAATTTTTAGGATTAAAACTATTTCGCAGACGTAACCGTTCTTTGCTATTAACTGAAGAAGGTCAGGGGTACTTTCTCGATATTAAAGATATTTTCTCTGCCATTTCAGATGCTACCGATAAGGTATTAGAGCGAGGTTCAAAAGGTGCGCTTACCATTAGTTTACCTCCAAGTTTTGCTATCCAATGGTTAGTGCCGCGTTTAACCGATTTTAATGAACAACATCCTGATATTGATGTGCGCATTAAAGCGGTCGATTTAGACGAAGGTTCATTAACAGATGATGTTGATGTGGCGATTTATTACGGTCGAGGTAATTGGCCGGGGCTTCGTGCTGACAAGCTGTATCAAGAGTTTATGATGCCAGTGTGTTCACCTATGCTGTTAATGGGAAATAAACCACTGCATAGTCTTGATGATTTGAAGTTTCATACTTTATTGCATGATACCTCGCGTAAAGAGTGGAAGAACTATGTTCGCCATTACAACATTTCCGGCGTTAACGTCAACCAAGGTCCAATTTTCAGTCACTCAACCATGGTGTTACAAGCCGCAGCCCACGGTCAGGGTATTGCGCTTGGTAACAATGTATTGGCACAACCTGAGCTAGAAGCAGGGCGTTTAGTGTGTCCGTTTGATGAAGTGCTGGTGAGTAAAAATGCATTCTATTTTGTCTGCCAAGAGCGCCAAGCAGAGACGGGACGTATTCAAATTTTTAGAGATTGGGTATTAGCGAAAGCCCGTCGTGAGCAGGAGGACATGCCTGATGTCGAACTTAGCCAGTGAATACATGATCAATGAGCCACAATCAGGCACAGCAATCGCGACTTTTTTGTTTGCCCATGGCGCCGGCGCAGGAATGGATCATAGCTTTATGACAGCCGTTGCCGAAGGGTTAGCCAAGCACGATATTCGTGTGGTTCGGTTTAATTTTCCTTATATGGTGAAACGGGGTGAAGACGGTAAAAAGCGTCCGCCCGATCGTCAGCCAAAACTGTTACTCGACTTCCAACGTCATATTGAAAACTTTGCCGATAACGCGTTAGTGATTGGTGGTAAATCCATGGGCGGTAGAATGGCAAGTTTGATGGTGACGGATATTGCCGCTGAAAGTCCTGATGTCGAAAACTGTGCAACAAAAGTTAATGGCGTGGCGTGTTTAGGCTTTCCGTTTCATCCGCCAGGTAAGCCTGAAAACTTTCGCGGTGATCATTTAAAAACCATATCAACGCCAACGCTGATTTTACAGGGTGAGCGCGATACGTTCGGTACTAAAGCAGAAATGGCAGAGTGGACATTTTCACCTCAAGTGGAAATCGCTTTCTTGCCTGATGGCGATCATAGTTTTAAGCCACGTAAAGCCTCGGGATATACCGAAGCACAAAACATTGCAACAACGGTAGCGCAGTTAGCCCGTTTTATTAAGGAAACCTGTAATGACTAACGGATTAGAAAACCGCACTCGTTGGATACTGTTTATCGCAGCGTTAAGTGGTGCATTAACCGTAGGGCTAGGTGCATTTGCCGCACATGGTTTAAAGCACCATTTATCACCGTATTTATTGGATGTATTTAAAACAGGCGTCCAGTATCAGGCTTGGCATACCTTAGCGTTACTCGGTTGTGGAATATTGACACGCTTTTTGTCGTCAAAAGCTGTATCATACGCCGCTCTGTTTTTCGCCATTGGTATAATTTGCTTTAGTGGCAGCTTATATGCGTTGGCATTAACAGGCATTAAGTGGTTTGGTCCCATCACGCCGATGGGCGGAGTATGTTTTATTATTGGCTGGGTAATGCTTGCAATCGCTACCTGGCGTTCAGCTTGAGGGTTCCAACGTGAATCATGTTTTATTGTATTGTCGTCCTGGCTTTGAAAAAGAATGTGCAGGTGAAGTTCAAGACAAAGCAAATGCGCTGGAATTGTTTGGTTTCCCTCGGGTAAAAAACAATTCAGGCTACGTATTGTTTGAATTCTACCAAGCTGGTGATGCGGATAAGTTCATCCAACAACAGCCGTTCTCACAGCTTATTTTCGCACGTCAAATGTTTGCTTCATCGCAAATGCTAACCGATCTTCCAGCAGATGATCGTATCTCACCGATTCTTGAAGCAATTGGTGATGATGTGCCGAAATGTGGCGATCTACGTGTTGAAACGCCAGATACTAACGAAGCAAAAGAGCTATTAAAGTTCTGTCGTAAGTTTACTGTGCCACTACGCCAAGCGATGCGTAAGCGTGAGATCCTATATACGAAAGACAACAGTAAAAAACCTGTGCTACATGTCTGTTTTGTTGCTCCGGGTTGTTGTTTCGTCGGTTACTCATATAGCTCGAATAACTCGCAGTTCTTCATGGGTATTCCACGTTTAAAATTCCCAGCAGATGCACCAAGCCGTTCAACGCTAAAACTGGAAGAAGCTTTCCATGTATTTATTCCACGTAATGAGTGGGATGAGCGTTTAGCACCGGGCATGTGGGGTGTCGATTTAGGTGCGTGTCCTGGTGGTTGGACATATCAATTGGTGAAGCGCTCGATGTTCGTTCATGCGATTGATAATGGTGCAATGGCACAAAGCCTAATGGACACAGGCCAAGTTAAACACCACGCAGTTGATGGCTTTAAGTTTGAGCCACCACGCAAGAACGTGACTTGGATTGTATGTGACATGGTAGAAAAGCCTGCACGTGTTGCGCACTTAATGGGTGAGTGGTTAATTAAAGCATGGGCAAAAGAAGCCCTGTTTAACTTAAAACTACCAATGAAAGGCCGTTACGATGAAGTGCTGCAAGATATTGAAAATCTGAAAGTCTTCCTGATCCAAAACGGTGTGAAGTTTAAGTTACAAGCCAAGCATCTTTACCATGATCGTGAAGAAATCACAGTTCACATTCAGCGTTTAGATACACGCTCTCCACACTAATAGCGTGGATTGAATAGATAGCAAAACGCCACTGGCTAGTGATAGTCAGTGGCGTTTTTGTATCTATCGCTTTATTTTACGCTTGCGGTGCGTGGTAGCGAATATCTTGCAGATTAAACCCTAACGCTAAATCTGTTTTTAAGCTTGATGCTGCTTTACTAGCAAGCGCTATCTCATGATTACCATCAATTTTCTTTTTCCACTTAGCTGGTAAGTCATCGGCAGCAAGGATCGCTTCTAAATTAGGATAAAGCTGTAATAGTTCCACTGCCGCTTTCGGCCCAATACCTGCGATACCTGGAATTTTGCTAGAGCTAATGCCTGCTAATCCCCAGTAGTCAGTGAGCTTATCTGGTGCAACACCGTATTCTTTTTCGATAAAGGCACTATCTAGCCAACGTTCTTGGAAATAATCACGAATACGCAATGTTGGTTGCAGCAGTTGGCAGTAACCTTTATCGGTTGAAATGATGGTGACTTGTTCACCACGAGAAGCGACCTTAAGTGCAAGGGTCGCGACTAAATCATCGGCTTCATCGCCATCAGATAATAGAGAATCAATTCCCATATTCATAAATGCATCTTGAATAATGTCCATGCCCGTCATGAGCTCATCAGGCATTGGCTTTCTGCCTTCTTTGTAATGGGGAAGGATGTCTGCACGCCAGCCACGATCGTCACCATGATGATCGAACACTGCAACGATATGGGTAGGTTGGCTGATCTTGATGATTTTGCTCAATGCTCGACAACAAGTTTCTGCTGTTGCTGGAACATCTGGCTCACCTGGGCGAGCGGCATGAACACGACGAATAAGATTAAGAGCATCAATAACAACAAGATGAATAGCCATAAATGATTTCTATGTAAATAAAAAGGAGCACTAAGGCTCCTTATTGTACGCAATTATAATCATTAATGTTGTGATTATTTTGTTGCGGGCTCTGCGGTGATGATTTCATAACACGGTTCGTATTTACTACCTGGGAGTTTCATACGTTGCTGCTCGACGAAATCTTGCAGTAGCTTATCCATACGATCCATTAGGTATTTATCACCGTCAATCTTAAAGCGACCATGTTTTTCAATTTCATGGATACCTTCTTCTTTGACGTTACCTGCGACAATGCCTGAAAAGGCACGACGTAGATTGGCAGCGAGTTTATCAACGGGTTGATCCATATGAAGATCTAAATTTGCCATCGCTTCATGGGTGGGAGCAAACGGCATTTGGAACACATCAGGGATCTTCAATGACCAGTTAAAACAATAAGCATCACCATTAGAGCGGCGGTGCTCTTTGATGTCTGCCATGGCAGTTTTCATTACTTGTGCCACTTGTGCAGGATCATCAATGATAATTTGATAATGTTTGGTCGCTTCTTCACCTAGCGTGTGACGAATAAAGTCATCGAGTGTGCGGAAGTAAGCTTCACTCTCTTTAGGACCCGTTAATACTACAGGTAGTGGTTGATCGGCATTTTCTGGCTGCATCAAGATCCCCAGAATGTACAGTAGCTCTTCAGCAGTACCAGCACCGCCAGGGAAAATCACGATGCCGTGACCAACACGGACAAAGGCTTCTAATCGTTTTTCGATATCAGGCAGGATCACCAACTCATTAACGATAGGGTTAGGCGGCTCAGCGGCAATAATTGATGGTTCCGTTAAACCAATAAAGCGACTACTGCCATAACGCTGCTTAGCATGACCAATAGCTGCGCCTTTCATTGGTCCTTCCATTGCGCCCGGTCCACAGCCTGTACAGACATTTAATTCACGTAAGCCTAGCTCGTTACCCACTTCACGGGTGTATTGGTACTCAGTGGCATTGATGGAGTGACCACCCCAGCAGACCACAATATTGGGATCTTCACCAGCATGTAGCGTACGGGCGTTGCGCAGTAAGCTGAACACGAAATCGGTAATGTGTGGTGGGCTTTCAAGATCGATATCGTTACGACGTGCGACATGTAAATCGACATAGAGAATATCGCGCAGTACTGAGAACATGTGCTCTTGGATACCGGTAATGATTTTGCCGTCGACAAAAGCATGCTCTGGCGGGTTCACAAGCTCGAGTTTGATCCCACGTTCACGGCGTTTCAGGTTTATATCAAAGTCTTTATTTTTTTCTAATAGTTCTTTTGAGTTATCTGTATGACTACCGGAATTTAGCACTGCAAGTGAACAGTTACGATATAGACGGTATAAATCACTGCAAGCGGTGGCTTTTAAGCTATCCACTTCAATTTGAGAAAGTAGGGACATAGCACCTACTGGGCTGATATGTGTGATCATAGTAACCTCCCTGGTAACAATGAAACTTCACTTTGGCTCTGGCTTAATATCTCATCAAGTAGAGTAATAGACTGTTATTGAGGTTATTTCCTTCCGATGGATGATGAATTCATGCGTTGGAAGGAGATATATAACGTGTTGTTGTTTTTATTACCATACACAGAGAGTCAGGCTTTGACTAGTGGTGAATAGCAAAAGAGAAGATAGGATCTTACAGATTAATGAATTGATTTATAGCGTTAAACGGTATTGTTATAAGGAAATACCGTTTAACTGTAGGCATTATGAAATCCAAATTAAACGGTTATTTCCAGCATTTTGAGCGCTAATTAAGGCTTTTTCTATACGTTCAATAACAGAGTGATGATCGTCATTACCTTCAAACAATGTGGCACCAATTGATACTGAAATAGAAATATTCTTATCCTTAAAGCGGAAAGGTAAACGGCTTATGGCTTCTCGGATTTTAGTTAAGAGATGTTTTCTACGTTGTTCATCACTGTCGGGCATCAATAACATAAAGTTATCGCCGCTGACACGCGCTAAACAGTCGGTATCACTTAAACATTGTTGAATAGCTTTAGCGATGATTTTCAGTGCCTTATCGCCAGCATGATGACCGAAGTTATCGTTTATATCTCCAAAATCATCAAGGTCGATCAGCGCCACCGCTAATGGGTGTTGGTAGCGTAACCAGTTACGGTATTCATGCTCAATGCGATCCATAAACGCACTGCGGTTATACACTTGTGTGAGTGAATCTCGTAGCATGCTTTTTTCTTGATCTTGCAAACGTTGGCGATAGTGATGTGTTTGCTCGATAAGATGTTGAATTTGATTTTCACTGTGTTGTAACTGTTGAATTAGCGCTTGTTCGCGTGCTTTTAGAGCAATATTACGCTCTACAATGCTATCTAATTCTTGTGCGACGGATGCGAGTTTAGGGCTTGCTTTTGTCAGGTCTTTATTATCATTTAACTCAGTTTTGAGTTGTTGTGATACTTGAGATAACTCATTATCTAGCTCTCCTCGATGCTGGTGGAGCACCAAAGATTTCCCTGCCGTTTGATTGGTGTTTTTGTGCAGTTCGGCAAGATCACTATTGATATTATTCAAAAAGGTTTGTGATGCTTGGCGCTCATATAGTGTGGCATCTAAAATTAAGCGCAGTACTTGGAACTGAAGTGTTGCCAGTTTCTCAGTATCAATATCGTTAGTTAACTGATTTTTGATCTCTTGCAGTTTGTTGCCATACTCACCGTTAAAGTCGAGCTCAGTGATCAAGTATTGCAACTCGGAAATCAACTCAACCTGATGTGTTGCTGTTGTCTCACTACTGTGCTGTGCCAATTGCGGTACTTTATTGGCTGAGACTAATTTAATGGTGCGCTCATAGAGCTCAACAATACGCACAATACGTAAGTGATTATCGAGTAATACATCAGAGTTATGGGAAAGCACCGCACGTAGATCTCGACGTAGTTGTACGGGAAGATCACGATAACGAGATAAGGTTTCACCAGCTTGGTGGATTTTCTTATCTAAACGAAGATTCTGCTTATGAATAATATCGGCTTGTTGAGTGACTAAACGTTCAACAATGGCAAGGCGTGGAATGAGTTTACTGATATCGGTAGGCTGTTCGAGCTCATGACTGATATTTTGTAAGCGCTCATCAAGCTCTTTATTGATACCGCGACAAGCGATAACTAATCGTGTGATCAGACGTTTTAAGATCACGATTTCACGCCGTGATTTTAATGAGGCATCACGGTAAGAAAGTTGAGCTTGATCTAAACGTTGTTTCAAATTACTCACTTCAGAAACAACGGCATTAATATCTGTCACAGGTTACACATTCATACAATTACAATTAATATCCATATCGTATCTAAGCTTTTTGATTTTTAATCAATGTCTTAGATTTCTTTTTATCTTTCTTATTATCGACACTGAAAAAAAAGCCTGAACAACTTAACTTAGCTTTGTGTCAGTACTGTGATCATTATTCCAGATAATTTCTGCTTTTGATGAACTACGCACTTTAACTAACCCTTTGTCGATCCCTTCGATACAAGAGCGGCGAATATCGCCACAGACAAAGCTTGCTGCTGGTGCGGCATCAATGGCACAAATATGTACCCAGTGGCTTCCAGGATCGGTGTCATTCATATTCAGACCAGCATTCACTGCCATTAATAAAATGTCAATTAGCTCTTGGTCGTTAATAGCGGTATAGGCTCTTGGTAAGAAGGGATATTCCGCCATACCAATCTGAATCGCATTATTAAGGTTGTGCTTTAATGTGTAGTTATCAACGAGCTGTTGTAATGAGTCAGCCAGTTGTTTGGGATCGCAACTTAGACGGGCATTTGGCTCAATATAGAGGAACATGGCATCAGAGAAATGATAGATCCTTGCTGGTTCCAATACTTGCTCTTTTAAGTAAGAGCCAAACGCTTTTTCTGCATCTAGACCTTGCTTATAACCTTGCTCTAAGTAAATACGTTTTAAGAACGTAGCTTCAAATAGGGCGAAGCGTAAGCGATCACTGAGTGGCTCGTTAATGATTTCACCTAAATGCCATTGCTCGAAGTTAGCACTACTTTGTTGTAATGAGTTCGCTAAACGGGCATTGAGCATACGAAGATTTCGTAAACCGCTTCGAGGGTGAGTGTAGTAGTCTACACGTAACTGCGACAGCTGCTCTTTGAGCTGTTTTGAAATATGCTGACGACGCAGTAATAGCAACAACATAGCAGCCAATAAGCCAATCAGTACCATCGAGACTTTTTGTTGCTTATACAGTGCTTTTTCACTTTCAAATTGCTCGCGCTCCATTTCTTCGAGTTTCAGTGAGCGCTCCATCATTTTTTGCTGCTGCTTAAATACTTCAACATTACTTTTGGCAATACTTTCTTGTTTGCTGGCGTAAAGTTGTTCGTAACGACGCTGGCTTAAAAGGGCATTGTAATAGTCGTTCTGCTTTTCAAACGCTTCCGATAGGATAGATTCACCCATCAGTTGTAGCTTGATAGCACCGATACGGCTTGCGGAAATTAATCCTGCTTGAAGTGATGTAACAGCATTATCGAGCTTATTTTCAGCCAGCTCTAGTTGACCTTGTAAAATCTGGCTTTCAGCAACAATCTTCTCATTACCACTTTGTTGCGCCAAATTACGGGCTTGAACAATATATTGCTCAGCCTTGGTGTAGTTATACAAATGCAGGTAAACACGTGCAATGTTTAAGCGTAATCGAGCAGAGCGAACCTCGTGTTGAAGCTGGTTTTCCTGATCTAAAGCATTGAAATAATGCACTAATGCTAAGTTATAACGCCCTTGTTGCTCGTAGATAGAAGCAATTAAAGTCAGGGTTTTTGCTAACTGTTGGCTACGCTTGTAACGCTCAAAAAATTCACCTGCTTGGGTCGCGTGATCTAATGCTTTGTCATAGACTTTTCGCTCATCAAATAGTTCGGCTAAGTAGTAGTTAGCTTGCGCGATTTGTCCTTGGTCATCGGTTTCAACCGCTAGCCAATAGCCACTGAGTAAGCGATCCAACGCCATATCATAATGATGATGTTTTAAGTAATGCTGACCTAGTTTTAATTGGTAGTTAATCAATTCATCTTGATCATCAAGAGCAACCAAATAGCCTTTCGCTTTGATGTAGAGCTTTTCAGCTTTTTCATCGGCACCAATGTTTGACTCAATATTGGCGCGTAGCATTAATGCGCGGTATTTAAGTACTTGAAGTTGTTTAGTCAGTTTTAGCGATGGGGCTTTACGACTTTCTTTTTCGATGCTGTCGAGCATCTTTAATGCAGTGGCACTATTACGCAGATTTTCCCAATAGAATTCCGCCAGTAATAAACGGCTTTCGTAAAGAGGGTAAATAAGGCCATTATCACTCGCAATTTGTTCAGCTTTTTTGACCACTGAAATAGCTTGCTCAGAGCGATGCAAAATAGATAGCGCTTTTGCTTGAATTTGGAGTGCATTAACTGTGTTCAACGGGGTGCGAATAGTGTGATCGCTCTCTTCATTAATATGAACACGAGCAGGATCTTGAGGTTTACTTAGACGGCGTTGACTGAGGTATTTTTCAGTAAGCGAAAGGGCACGCTCTGGCTGACTTAATAGTAAACCATTGGCCTCGGAAAGCATTGGGACAGTGTAGACTTTTGCTTGTAGGCTGAAAGAAAGTGAGCATAAAACGAGACCAGTACAAAGCAAACGGCGAAAAAACATATCATCCCAAGACTGCAAAAAACGAATAGTGTTGATTTTACTGGCTTAAGGCATCAAGTCCAGCAAAGTAAACTTTTTTGCTGGACTTAATGTTGTTTTCGCTATCGAGGTCGAATTACTGACGAGCTAAGCGGAAGTTATCACTAGGAGATTTACCCATATTTGTGCGATATGGGTTGATATCTAAGCCACCACGGCGAGTATAACGTGCATAAACCGTCAATAATTCTGGTTTACAGTATTTCATGATGTCGCTGAAAATACGTTCTACACATTGCTCGTGGAACTCGTTGTGATTACGGAACGAGATGATATAGCGCAATAGTTTTTCACGATTAATACGCTTGCCTTTGTAAGCAATACGCACGCTACCCCAATCCGGCTGGCTAGTGATCAAGCAGTTAGATTTTAGTAGGTGGCTGTGTAGGATTTCTTCCACTTCTTCATCTTCAACACCGTCTTCAAGTAGTGCTGGATTGAAGCTGTAATCGTCAATTTCAATATCTTGATCGTCAATACAAGCGCCAAAGAAATTCACAATAGGCTGCTCACTGAAATCTTCAAGTGGTTGAATGGTGACATCAACATTTGCACCTGCACAGCGAGACAAATCGATTTGTAGTGTATCTGCAATATCTTGCCAGCTTTCAAAACGCGTTTGGTTGAAGCTGTTGAGATACAGTTTAAATGATTTTGACTCGATAAGATTTGGGCTTGATGCAGGTAGACGCACTTCACCAATAGCAACTTGCGGTAACCCTTTACTGTTTAGCCAAGACAATTCGTACAACGTCCAAATATCATAGCCAGTGAATGGGAGTGCATCATCACTGATATTAAGATCGGTACGGTTTAGACTTCTTGGCACTGCTTGTAGTAGCGATGGATCGTACTGATCTTTATACTCAGTGGTTTTACCAAGGGTTAAACCTGCTAATTCTTTAGCGTCTTTATATTTACTCATACTGTCTATGACACTCTTGGATTAGAATTGATAGTCCGTAAAAACGGTTTTCAAATCTAAAGTTTACTGAATCTTTAATGAGGTTGCGAATGAATCATCCAGTTACCCGTGCTTTATCTGATTTTTCTTCTCGTTATTTGCAAGTATGGTGTGATGCAGATCGCGGTTTTCCAGAAAGTCATGATCTTGTTGGCTTAGATTCACCTTGCGTTGTTCATGACTCTGGCGATGCTGTGACATGGAAACCTGAGCTAAGAAACCCTATGGGACGACTAGACGGGGTTGAAAAAGGCATTGAATTGACATTGCATGACGACATTCATGCGTTTTACTGCTCACAGTTTAGTGGTGATATGCTGGCTAAATTTGGCGACATTGAATTAGATCTTCTCCAAGCATTTAATGAAGAAGATATCGACCGCCTTCAACAAAATATTTTGGGCCACTTAGTAACGCAGCGCCGTTTAAAGTTAAAACCAACAGTATTTATTGCAGCATTAGAAGCTGAATTTGAAGTGATCTCTATCTGTAATTTAACGGGTAATGTACTGCTTGAAACATTGGGTAAAGATGTACGAAAAGTGCTTGCTGAAAGCGTGGAGCAATTTTTAACGCAGTTGCAACCAGTGCTTATCGAGGAATAAAAACGTGTACGTTGTTGAGTTACAGTTTGAGTGTTTTGATAATACGACCTTATCTCGTGTTGATCGTGCGATTAATGGTTTGATGGATGACTTGCGTTACAACGGTCAGGTTTTAGGGCGTGAGTTTCCAATTACTATTGATGACGGGATTTTTCGTGTACGTGCCGTATGCCCTGAAAAAGACAGCCTGCATCCTAAATTTAATAGCCCACAGGTAACCCGTTGTTTTGAGTTGCTCAGTGATGCTTGTTTATTAGCACCGAAAATTAAAGTGCTAGGTGTTGATTTAAATTCAGAATCAGTGGCAGAAACTGCGCGTCCTACATGGCAAGTGTTATACACTACTTATGTCCACACGTGCTCGCCATTACGTAGTGGTGATTCATTATTGCCGATCCCGTTATATCAAACTCAAGCACCGATTGATGGTGATCATAAAGCGTTGGTGAAGTGGCAAACAGAATGGCAAGCGTTTGATGAAATTCAAATGGCGAATAAGAGCAAACCAGCGATTGAAATGGCACTACATGAAATTGGTGACATTGATAGTGAGCTATTTATACGTGGTAATAAGCTGCGCGAGAATTTAGAGCGTCAGACTCAAGTACCAACCTATTACTATTTATATCGTGTGGGTGGTGAAAATCTAGAAAGTGAAGCGAGTCGTACTTGTCCTAGTTGTGGTAAGGATTGGCGAGTAGGAGAGCCATTACACGGCTTATTCCATTTTAAGTGTGATGATTGTCGCTTGGTTTCAAATCTCTCTTGGAACTTCCAATAGCAAAGTACACTAACGGCATTTAAATAAAAAGCTCCAGAGGAGCTTTTTATTATTGTTGTGCTTCTAATCTTGCTAAGCGCTCAGATAGGGCTGTGACTTGTTGCTCCAATTGGGCAATGCGCTCATCTGCGGTTAATGTTTTGGTTTGCTTTTCAATTGTCGGTACTTTTGCGTTTTTCTTCCATGCTTGCAGTGCTTTAATAATCACAGGAATCGGCAGGGGATTAGATAATCGCGCTTTGATCAGTGCAACGGAAGGCTCTTTACCTTCGGTTGTTAATGCTGCAATGACACTTTCTAATTCTTGAGTGATTGTCGACATTCTTTTTGTATCCTACATCTATAACCGCATTTACTTTCTTAGTAATGCATCGAGTTGATCTATTACCTCACACCAATCTGCATCTTGCTCTTGGCACTCTTGAATAAATCGGCGTTGTACCTTTGAGAAAAAAGGTGCCTCAGTTATATGTTGTTGCTGAGACAGCTGATGCTGAGTGATAAACACTTGTATAAATTCATCAGAGTTATTTAGTCCTAATTGACTAAATAGATTGGATAAATTGTGCTGGAATGGCTCCATGAGCAGTTCCTTATCATCATGACTGAGATACTAAGCAAAGTATAGTGCATTCCTATTGTCTTTTTTGACTCTTGGCTTTGTGAGAGATCTCTTACAAAGGTGTAAGATAAATCGATTACATGCTTAGTTGATTTCTTTGTTCTTAACGATAAGTTAATGATTTATATTGATTCTAATGGCGCTGGTATTTATAGAATCTCATTATTTTATAAACTATTGGTTTGGGTAGATTGTTTAAAATAACCAATAGCGTAATATTAATGGTGTCGGAAGGAGCTGACGGAACGGAACAGGAATTGACTACAGGATGTAGTATCTCAGGATGAGAAGTTGGTGAACTAGGATGGTTTATCAAGCAAGGATTGTGAAGGGACACCGTAGGATGCGGTAAGGTAAATAGGATATTTACCAGTCAGGATGACAGATGGAACATTTCAGGACGAAGTAAAGGACACCTCCAGGAAGGAGAAGAGAGTCAGAACAGGATGTGATGACGGGTTAGGATAACCAAAGGAACAACTTCAGGACGAAGTATAAGGACAATGCTGAAGGAAACAGCAGTCAAAGGAATGAGGCAGGGAGCACTATAGTAGCGGGAATGCTGCAAGTAAGACCTAAGGGCGCAACGAAAGTCGCGCCCGCTCTTTTTTCTGCCCTCGAAAAACTTTCCACACGCTTCACCTCCTTCATTTCTATGCGATCGATTTTTTAACATTATTACTATGTTTGGCCTAGATCTGCCTATTTTATTGGACTTTATGGTCATTTAGCTATTCGTCTTGTAAGAGATCTCTTACAAGCTTGTGGGAGTAATTCTTTTTTTGTATTGGAAAAATAGTAATAGATTCTCAATATATAAATAT
>NZ_SSMG01000173.1 GCF_009873615.1 Photobacterium lucens | reverse complement strand
TATTAAATTCAAAGTATGAATTTAACTATATGTATGAATTTGTTTTTATTTTGAAAGATAAGATTAAAAATGATACCGGTATGTGATTTTTTATTTGACCTCAACCTAACTTGAGGTTTTATCCTTGCTTTAAATCAACCTCGCTGATGGCGAAATTACAGAAATTAAAGCAAGGAGAAAAACAATGACACAGTTTGTTGATAAAGGGATTTTAGCGTTAGCGAATGTAGTGGAAATTGACAGTAACGCATGGTTTCAAGGGCATACTGGGGCAGCATTACTGGCAGGCGATTCACTACTTCACAGTGGGGCGCTTAATGATTTAGCTAAGCAGAGTTTGCAAGAAAGATTAGCGCAGTTTGTTGATGATAATCAGCATTTAATGAATCCATTAGCAGCTAGCCCTAAAACTACCGATTACGGTAAAGTGGTAAATGCCATTGCGCTCAACGCACAGCAATTATGTCATTCAGGTCATGGAATTATTTATGGCGCATTGTTTTTAAATGCTGTTACTAATAATAACGTTGTTGTTACTGAACGTATGGTTACCAATATTGCCAAACTTATTATTAATTGTATGGATGATAATTGGGGGCGTTATTATGGCTTAACGGATTACCGTCAATACCAGCCGACAAGCTTATCAAATAAAGGCAAGATAGATATTCATCAACTTTGTATTCTTGCCGTGAAGCGCAGCACACAAGATCTTTACCATAATACTGATGAGCATTTTTTCTCTGGCGATAAATTGCATGGAATTACTCATGCTCATGCAATATTTCTACTCGATAAACTAGGCTACAAAGAATTAGCACAGCAAGCGGCGCAACAATCACTGATTCAATTAGAGCTTAATGATCGAAAACCTGAATCAGGGCTAAAAAAGGTGATACCAAAACCATTTGATTTATCGGATCCAAATATCTGGGGACGTGACTTTAACGATGATCACCAAATTAAGTTAGCGCACAGCTATGTGGAATTATCGATTAATATAAATCAGCCATTAGCAGAATTAGATAACCTTTGGGGAGCAACGGTGTAGCTTAATTGCCTTTATACCCAGAGCACTCAGGTATAGTTACCTATCACCGAACCACAACGTATTGGCGCAAACCTTGTTCAGAGCTATGATGTAATGCTTATTTATAGATAAAGGGATTGATTATGTTGTGGTTTTTGATGATTACCTTACCACTGATTTTAGTAATAGCGCATGTGGTGCTTCTTGCTACCAATCTTTATTCTTCGGTAAAACCTGCCTTGGTTATTCCTGCCATTATTGTTGTGTACTGCGGGTATTCCATTATCAGTGTGTCAGATCGAGATGCACTTCCTGCGATTATATTAGCGGTGTATTACTTAGCGTTGACTGTGTTTACGCTACGCAGAAGTTATACGTGGTATAGCAACCACCATGCTTAGTTTTGAAGGCAAGTGGTAAACAAACAAAATTCTTTGAAACCTGTCACTTTAGTCATTGTATCCCTGTGTTACGTTCGGTGAGCGCAAATTGTGCTGACGATAAATACAAGATGGATGTAAAGATGACTGAGAAGAACCAACAACTACGTAATGACGCTTTGTTTACTGATTTTATTCAAGGTTATTGGCGTATGGCGCAGTGGGGAATGACAGCGCAAGAGCGATTAACCTTTATTAAACAGCATATGGAGCTAGGTATTACAACGGTTGATCATGCGCCTGTTTATGGCAAACCATCTTGTGAATTGTTATTCGGTGAAGCATTAAAGCTACAGCCAAGCGTACGTGATGATCTGACCATTATTTCTAAGTGTGGCATTGTGCCGGGCAAAGAGGTAAATGGTACATCTCAGGTGGCGTACTACGATAGTCGTGCTAGCCATATCTTGAGCTCGGTCGATGAATCACTGCAACGTTTAGGTGTTGATAACCTCGATATTCTGCTTATTCACCGTCCTGATCTATTAATGGATGCTGATGAAATTAATAACGCGTTTGAAAAGCTGTATCAAGCAGGCAAAGTGAAACATTTCGGGGTATCAAATTTCTCGAAAGATGAATTTGCTTTATTGCAATCGCGTCTTGAAAAGCCATTAGTCACCAATCAAATCGAAATTAACCCTTTACACACCCAAGCGATTGAAGACGGCACATTAGCGCAATTACAGCAACATCGTGTTCGTCCTATGGCGTGGTCATGTTTAGCTGGCGGCGATATTTATAACGGTGATTCAGAACAAGCATGTCGTGTGCGTGATACGTTGAATGTATTAAAAGAAGAGTTAAATGCAGACAGCATCGATCAGGTGATCTTTGCATGGTTAATGCGTTTACCAACAAAACCAGCATTATTACTTGGAACGGGCAAGATAGAGCGTGTGAGAGCCGCTGTGGCAGCACAACAACTCGATCTAACCCATGAGCAATGGTATCGCCTATTAGAAGCCTCAAAGGGACATGGCGTAGCTTAATGTTATCTAAGTAAAGTTAGAAACTAAAAAAGACCTCAATGTGAGGTCTTTTTGTTTATGCGTGCTTTATTTTTTGAGCGTAAGGTTATGCAGGGTTATGGATGTGTGCTTCACCACCTGCGCCTTTAAGCCACTCGTAAAGGTGCGTTTGTAAATCGCCTAATTGATCTGGGCCAATGATTGCTAGACCTAAATCTTGTGCACGTACTAAGTCGTGATGACGCAGTGGGCGGAAACTTACTAGCATTGCGCGGGCTTGTAAGCCACCTAATAGATCACGCAGTGATTCAAGTTTGTATAACGTATCATCACCATCGTCACGCATGCCTTTAGTCTTACATTCAATGATGTGTAGCTTGTTATTAACGATAGTTGCCACATCCAATTCATTACGTACCTCACGCTCACCGATCTTACGGTAAACCTGCACACCTAATGAGTGGTCTTGGATTGTTGGCAGTTCGTTTTGAATTGCACGTACTGTGCTGTGAACAAGGTTTTCTAACCATTCGCCATTAGCAAATCGACGCGCTTCTTCGTGTTTGAATGTGAGAACGCCATCGCTATAAGTGGCTAAGCCAGTTTCTTCTAAATCTGCTAATAGTGTACCGAGCTCTTTGTAGCCTTGCTGCTTTTCACTCAGTTCTACATGCAGGATTTGTTCTTTACGACAGGTTGTTGCTAGGTAGTTTAAGGTCGCTAAACCTGGGCCTAATTCAAGGGCTGAACTTGCCCAGCGTTGTCCAAGTTCCCAAAGCTGTGCGTTTAGGGATTCAGGCATTGGGTTTTCTGATAGCTCACAACGAGCGCCGAAAATAGTCAGGTAATCGGTAATTTGAATGCGGTCTTGAACTTGTTGTTGTTCGCGATCAGATGGGAATAGCCAGCACATTTCATCACTGTAAGGTTCGATAACGTAAATTGGCCAGTGATAAGAGCGGAATACTTCGTAAGCGGAAAGTAGACGGTGACGTAAGCCGCAGCTTGCGTTAAACCAAACTTCACAACCCGTGTCTTTTAGCTGTTCTGCGAGTTGATGAATTCGGTCGCGAATTTGGCTGATGTTGATGATGTCTGGAATAACGAAGAATTCAACATCGATGTGTCTTGGTGTCAAAATAGAAGCTAAGCGGTCGTATTGTTCTCGCTGAATTTCAGTCCCGATAAATACCATTTTTCGAACGGGGACTGCTTCGTCAAGCAAGGGAGTGATCAAACGGACGGGGTCCTGATCAATAATACCAACATGAATAATCATAATAATCCTTAATGCGCCAAATTCTTATGGGGGCATATTTTGTGCGCGCATTAATTAATGAGAAGTGAATAAAGGGGCACGCAGCACACTTTAATAGGTTATATGAGGATTTTGAATGCGAAATTCAAGCCTAAAACACGCAGGGATTTTATTTTTCATTATTAGATATCGATAAAGGATCTCTAC
>NZ_SSMG01000172.1 GCF_009873615.1 Photobacterium lucens | reverse complement strand
ATGTTTACTTTCATTTCTATATGAGGAAGGAATTTATTTTTATTTCCTTTTTGGATATTAATCTTTGAACCATCCTCTTTGTTATAGAAGATAAACGTCAAGTAAGGTTTAAAGTTACGTGGTAGTGTAATTGCATTACTTAATGAGGCGATTGGAATATCTACACCAATATCACCAATCACTTTCTGCTCTTTATAAACAGGTGATTTTAATGTGATCACTTGTTCATGGGTGATGTAATCAGTATAAGGCGCAGTAAAATAAAACCCTTTTTTATTCTGATATTGCTTATTAATATCAGAACGATAGTTGTTATATAGTACGGTTGAAAAAAAATGCTTACGGGTATTAAATTCACTCACTGGATACTTGGTCGATAAATAGAAATACTTCAATGTATGTGAAATATAGTAGTAATTATACTTAATCGAGTGCTGGTGTTGCTGGCTCCATAGATCATCTAAAAAAGGAAAAATATTGGTTTCCATTTTTATTTCATCAGAGGGTTTTCCTGTTCCAATAAGGCTGCCGTTAAGTAAATTACTGGGATAAACATTACGGTTAAATCCAAACTCATTGAGCTCTGGATAGTAATGCACCTCAACAAGCGGTGAAGTTTGCAGGGGATGTAATGTATTGATTTGCTTAGAAAATGTGCGGGCATAACGCTCATTACGGTAAGCCAATGAAATAATACTTTTTTTTATCTGATTTAAATTACCTTGCACGTACTCTTTGGCTGCACTGATCTCTTGTTGTGTATTCATGACAACAAGAAAGATCAGCAGCAATATATTGATAGATATTACAAATACACGGTTTAACAGGAAGTGATTGACGAAAAAACATCTCGTCAATCGGCTTGACTGTTGTTCATTTAAAATACTGTGATTGTTGTTATTCATCAGTAGAAAACTCCTGACAAATACGGCTAAAGGGTTGTGGTTTACTGTATAGGTAGCCTTGGTGATAGTGGATCCCCATCGCTAATAAGCAGTTAGCTTGCTCTGCTGTTTCTACACCTTCAGCCACCACTTCGACTTCTGCTTTATCAGCAAAGGCAACCAATGAACTCACAATGGTATTTTTGTTATTGCAATCGAGTTCATCAATAAAGATCTTATCAATTTTAATTGTCGTTGCTTGTAGTTTTTGTAGAGCAAGGAAATCGCAATATCCATTGCCGACATCATCGAGTTTAATTTGAATACCCATATCATTGAGTTGTTGGCAAATTTTACCAGCTAATTCAATATCTTTAATTGGTGAGCGCTCTGTTAACTCAAACGCTATGTTATGTGCCGCAATTTTATAGTGTTGCAGTGCTTCGCGGGTGATCTGCACAAGCTCAGGATCTTGCAGTACGCTGGCACTTAAATTAATACTGAAATAGAAAGGTAAAGGCTTGCCATGATGCAGAATTTCAAGCTTTCGAATATCTTTAGCAACAGTATTAATTAGTTGGAAAGTAAGAGGCGTGATTGCTCCATTTTCTTCACATTGTGGAATAAACTCATCTGGTAAAATCACTTTACCTTTTTTTGTTTCCCAACGGATCAGGACTTCATAACCACAAATTTGCTGTTTATCGGCATCGACAATTGCTTGGTAGTAAGGCACCAGATGATTTTGTTTAATCGCATTTTCAATCAAAAACTTAATGATGCTAGTGCTGTGATAACGGCGATAACATAGGTAGAACAAGGCACTAGAAAAAAGAGCCAGTAAAAAGAGTAAATATGGTTTAATAATGTTGCGATAAGTTTTAATTGCTTCAGGCGTCGCATAATATTTGAGCCATGCTTTATTATTTAATGACATGGATAAAATAGGTTTGACTATATGATTAATATCACTTGCGGTAATGTCTTTTGAGAAAATTTCGTTAGGTGAGCCTTTTCGATTACCCGTAAATAATGCGACATTATTACCTTCAATAATTTGAATCCAACTATTTTTAGGTAATCCAGCAAGTAAAGGATTAATAGGCTGTTGAGCAATATCAACAATAACATTACCGCCTAAAATATGCTTTTTGTACTGGACAATCGACTGATTATTTTTCTTATTAGCGATGAGAATAATTTGCGGATCTAATTCGATAATTTGAAGAGGATGGGTATATAGCGCATCAATATCACGGTGATCACTACATTGTAAACCACTATTAGTAATAAGTTGAATCGATGCGATCTGAGGTGAGTAGTAACTGATTTTTTCCAGTTCAGCGATATCTTGAGCATCGCAAGTATAAGAAAGACTATATTGTAAGTTATCAAGTAGCACTGAAGTCTTTTTTACTTGCTCGATATAGTCATAAAAACGCTGTTTTTCGAGAAATTTAAGGTGAGTTTGGAAAAGCTGAGTGCTGATTTGCTCCGAGGATAAGATCGCTAAAACTAGCACGATAGCTAAGCTAAGAGAGCCAACCGCGCAGTTAAAAAAAGTAAAAGAAAGACGCTTTAATTTTACGATCATAATACTCACCCAACGTGTAGTGCTTTAAAGCGACAATATAAATCTTGAAGTATTAATACGCTACCAAATAGCCCTGAAAAAATCTGAACATAAAATTTATGTGAAAGAAATTATTTTTATGTTTGTTTATCTTGGGTTTTGGCTGTTATATCGAGATTTCTCTGTGTGTAAATTCCTTTAATTGTAAAAATAATAACATCT
>NZ_SSMG01000171.1 GCF_009873615.1 Photobacterium lucens | reverse complement strand
GGCTAATAATGTTCAAATCTTTACGGACACTATTCCGACAATTAGTAAACGATACAAGTTGCGGTGATGCTGTTGATACCCCAACCCTGCACTTAGCCATGGCTTCTTTATTATGTGAAGTTGCCAGTGCCGATCATGAACAGGATCCGAGAGAAGAGATAGCTAAACAACACTTGTTAATGAAATTGCTCGATATTAACGAGGTTGCTGCAAGTGACTTATTAACCAAGGCACAACAACAAAGTGATGCTTCTGTTTCTTTGTACGATTTTACGAACAAACTACGATCACTTGAGCAGTCTGAACGCTATCAACTCATTGAAGCAATGTGGAAAGTTGCATATGCCGATGGTGTCATTGATCCACAAGAAGAAGCAGTAATACGCCAAGTATCAGAGTTGATTTATCTGGACCATTCCGCATTTATTAAAGCCAAAATTACCGCTAAAGACGCCATGATTTAATCACTTAAAAGAGCTAATTTTTAGCTCTTTTCTTTTATCTAAGTTTCTTGATAGATCTAATATCTGCACCTACTCTTTATATAGAGTGCAAGCTAAACCATATACTAATATACGCACCTATATATTTTACTAGACAAATAGAGCAATCATTTAATAGGCAATTTTAAATAGTCTTGTTACATATGAAGACTATAAACAAGGAGGCACCTGTAACATATTCCGTTACGTGTGCCTTTATTGTATTTGAGATAGGCATGAAAATACTGACATACCTGTCTAACTATTATTTTTAATATCATTCTTATTTTTATAGATATAGCTATATGCAACAATCGCTGAAATAATATATTTATCAATTCATTGATTATTCATATAGTTATAAAC
>NZ_SSMG01000170.1 GCF_009873615.1 Photobacterium lucens | reverse complement strand
AAATATGACACTTCCTTTTTACTTTTCGCGTTAAAGCAGTTTTACCCTATTAACTATAGATATTAATCAGCTTGTTTACGTAAAAACGCAGGAATATCTAAGTAATCATGATCAGCTTGTGGCTTAGCCGCAGTCGCTTGACCATCATTGTTAGTTACTGTTTTCTCTTCTGCAGCAACAGTTTTTTCTTGTGCTACAGCAGCTTGAACAGGCTTAGATGATGTTACTAGCGTAATGTCTGGCTTCACTTCTTTGCCGATACCTGTTGCAACTACAGTTACACGTAGTTCATCAGTCATCTCTGGGTCTAGAGAAGTACCGATAACAACAGTTGCATTGTCAGATGCGAATGCTTTCACTGTGTTACCCACAGTTTCAAATTCGTCTAGACGCATATCCATACCAGCAGTGATATTAACAAGAACACCACGAGCACCAGCTAGATCGATATCTTCAAGAAGTGGACTTGAAATAGCCATTTCAGCCGCCTCTTCAGCACGGTCATCACCAGATGCAACACCGCTACCCATCATCGCATGACCCATTTCAGACATCACTGTACGAACGTCAGCAAAGTCGACGTTGATCATACCAGGACGCGTAATTAGCTCTGCAATACCTTGAACAGCGTTCTTAAGAACGTCGTTTGCTTTTGCAAATGCGTCAAGCAGTGTGATACCACGACCAAGTACTTTAAGTAGCTTCTCGTTTGGAATCGTAATTAATGAGTCAACGTGCTTAGAAAGCTCATCGATACCTTGCTCAGCAAAAGCCATACGCTTCTTACCTTCGAAGCTAAATGGTTTAGTCACCACCGCAACAGTAAGAATACCTAGCTCTTTTGCCACTTCTGCAATGATTGGAGCAGCACCTGTACCAGTACCACCGCCCATACCCGCTGCAATGAAGATCATGTCAGAGCCTTCAAGCTCTTTCTTGATTGCTTCACGGTCTTCTAGCGCAGAATCACGACCCACTTGTGGGTTAGCACCCGCACCCAAACCTTTAGTGATATCACCACCGATTTGAATAACTGTACTTACGCTTGTTTTACGTAGGGCTTGTGCATCAGTATTTACACTAATGAACTGAACGCCTTCGATAGATTCACGTACCATGTGATCGACAGCATTACCGCCGCCGCCGCCAACGCCAATGACCTTAATTACAGCTTCATCAGACATTTCCATCATCGGTTCAAACATGTGTTCTCTCCGTTATCCTGTTCGCATCAGGTTTAAAATTCTTTTTTTAACCAACCACTAATTCGAGAAAATAAACCAGAAACCGAACGTTTTGGCTCTAATTCATTTTCATCAAATGATTGACTGTCCTTTCCGTAGTGCAGTAATCCTACTGCGGTTGCGTAAGCTGGAGACTGAACATAGTCAGTCAATCCACTTAGCTCTAAAGGTTGACCAATACGCACTTGGTGACGGAAAACTCGCTCAGCGCACTCAGTTAAACCTTCCATTTGTGCAGCGCCCCCAGTTAGGACGATGCCCGCTGCTAAGTGGTGTTTAACACCCGCTTCACGCAACTGTTCTTGTACTGTTAACAGCTTTTGATTAACCAGCCCCAGCAATTCGCTGTAACGAGGCTCTATCACTTCTGCCAGTGTTTGGCTTTGCAAGCTGCGTGATGGTCGACCACCCACACTAGGGACATCAACTTTGGCATCTTTACTCACCAATTCACTTAGCGCACAACCGTATTTCACTTTAATATCTTCAGCGTCACCCGGTGGTGTACCAAATGCATAAGCAATATCACTGGTAACCACATTACCCGCATACGGAATTACTTCCGCATGACGTAATGCGCCACCAGACCAAATAGCCAGATCCATCGTACCGCCGCCGATATCGACCACGCATACACCTAGCTCTCGCTCATCTGGTGTCAGCACAGCGTAGCTTGAGGCTAATCCTGAGAAAATCAGATGATCAACCGTAAGACCACAACGCTCTACTGCTTTCACGATGTTTTTCGCCATGTCATTGTGACACGTGATCAAATGAACGCTGGCTTCCATACGAACCCCAGACAAACCAACAGGGTTTTTAATGCCCTCTTGATAATCAATAGCAAATTCCTGAGGAATTACATGCAAAGTTCGTTGTTCATCGCTTAATTTTACTGACTTCGCCGTATGAATAACATTGTCGACGTCGTCTTGAGACACTTCTTTTTCAGAAATAGGCACCATGCCTTTTTCTGTTTGGCAACTAATATGTTTACCTGATAGCGACAGGTACACGGAACTGATTTGGCACTCAGCCATTAATTCAGCTTTATCAACAGCGCGTTGAACTGACTTAACCACTGATTCGAGGTCATTCACCCCACCTTTGTCCATTCCGCGTGACGGACTGCTTCCCATACCAATAACATTTACAGTGTTATCAGGCAGCACTTCCCCAACCAAAGCCGTAACTTCGGATGTGCCGATATCAAGACCAACGATAAGTTTTTGATCTGCAGCCTTAGTCATTAACACACGCTCTTATTTGGTAGCTGATGCATTAGCATCATGTTCCGGTATTGTTTTCCAACCCACAGCTGCGCCAGTATCGTAACGCAAATCCACATAATCTATCGGTTTACCCAGTTTTACTAGTTCTGGATAAATTTCAATAAAACGCTTAAGACGCTCCATTCGCGCCTCTTGACCTAACTTAAGCGTGATGCCATTCGATAGCAGTATCCGCCAAGCCCGACGTTCATTTAATGATAACGACGCGATACTTAAGCCAGCGTTTTTCAATACGGGACGCATTTCTCGCAAGGCTGCTAATACCTCAGGACTACTTGCCTCAGGGCCAGATAGATTAGCAAGGTTTAAATCGGCAACTTGCTCAGCAGGCGCTTTAAATACTTGACCATCTGTGTTGACCAAATATTTATGATCCCATTGCGCTACTGGTTGGTTTTCTACAATGAAAACTTTTATTGTATCAGGCCATTGTTTACGTACAGAAGCATGGGCTACCCAAGGTAATGCTTCTATATGCGCCTGAATTGTATCCACATCTTGGGTCATAAAGGTACCAAGATGATCGATAGTTAATATTGCCTGGCGTACATTGTCTTTGGTTAGATAATGCAATTGCCCCTGAATCACTAATTGTGACAAAGGCAGTCGGTTTGTATCTGTCATCCAGTCCTTTGTTGCACTGAATAACCAAACCGTGAAACCAATGACAAAGATGAAAAACGCCAATCCTCCCCAGCGCGAACGCTTTTTCGGAGATGGGAGTACATGCTCTTGGTCTACGACTTCTTCAGTCATTGTTTACTATTCGCCTTACCATTTCAGCTTCACCCAACCTTTCGGTACAAATAAGCTGTCAGCTATCACAGGTATAATAAGCAAAGTTGAACGATTATACCGAGCAACTCGACCCACTCCAACACTCATTAGGCGTTTTCGACGCATAACCTGAGAATAATTTTGTGTATACCTACCCAAATATCGAAAAAAGTAGCATAACTGGCTATTGTGTAGACAATCTATAGCCAGTCATTACCATTTACTTACAGCTGAATGCTTGACGTTTATAACAAACTTATACGTCTTTTTGCATGATCTCGATATTTAGCTTCATATCTGCAAGCTGACGCGCTATTTTGCCGACATCACCTGCACCTTGTGTCAAAACTAAATCATCATTTTGAATAATATTCGCCAAGACTGCGGGTAATTCTTCTTTTTCAGGTACGAAAATAGGATCAATCTTACCGCGAGAACGAATGGTTCGACATAAAGCTCGACCATCCGCACCAGCGATTGGTGCTTCGCCTGCTGCATAAACATCTAGCATCACTAGCACATCGACTTGATCCAGTACATTTGCAAAGTCATCGTATAAATCACGAGTACGGCTATAACGGTGCGGCTGGAAGATCATCACTAGGCGTTTATCTTCCCAACCAGCGCGTGCAGCTTTGATCGTTACATCTACTTCGCTTGGGTGGTGACCATAATCATCCACCAGCATCACTTTACCATTGCCCGTCTCAAACTCACCTAGATGATCAAAACGACGGCCAGTACCTTCAAACTCAACCAACGCACGTAAGATAGCATCATCATCAACGCCTTCTTCAGTTGCAACAGCAATTGCCGCTGTCGCATTCAATGCATTATGTTTGCCTGGAATATTTAACGTAATATCCAGCGCAGGTTTGCCTTTACGTAGTACTGTAAAGTGACCTTGTTGACCTGTTTGGGTGTAGTTAACTAAACGTACATCTGCATCTTCTGCAAAACCATACGTCAGCATTGGACGACCCACTCGTGGTAATAATTCACGTACCACAGGATCATCAATACACATTACGGCTAAACCATAAAACGGTAAATTATGTAGGAAATCAATGAAGGTTTGCTTTAATACTTCAAAGTCACCGCCATAAGTGTCCATATGATCGGCTTCAATGTTAGTAACCACACACACCATAGGTTGTAGGTGCAAGAACGACGCATCACTTTCGTCCGCTTCTGCAATCAAATAACGGCTACAACCTAAACGAGCATTGGTACCTGCACTTTTCACTAAACCACCGTTAACAAACGTTGGATCGAGACCTGCTTCAGAATAAATTTGTGTCGTAAGTGCCGTCGTTGTGGTTTTACCATGTGTTCCCGCAATAGCAATACCATGACGGTAACGCATTAGCTCTGCCAACATTTCAGCACGGCGAACAACGGGAATACGTAGCTCTGTTGCCGCCATTAGCTCTGGGTTTTCTTTGCTAATAGCCGTTGATGCTACCACGACGCTTGCGCCTTGTACGTTTTCAGCTGAGTGACCAAAGAAGATCTCTGCACCTTTTGCTGTTAGACGGTTAGTCACGGCATTAGGCGCAATATCAGAACCACTAATACGGTAGCCTTCGTTTACAAGCACTTCAGCGATACCGCTCATGCCTGCACCACCAATGCCAACAAAGTGAATTCGCTCTACACGGCGCATCTCAGGCACCATTGTACGAATTTTTGCTAATTGCTGGTTATCCAGTTTACTCATCACTTTGTTCCCGTCTTAATTTTTTGCCAGTGATTTAATCACAGTCGCCACACGTTCATCAGCATCAAGAATGGCAGCATCACGTGCTGCACATGCCATTTGCTCTAACGCATGACGATCTAATTGTTGTATTTCTTGAGCTAAACCTGACACGGTCAGATCCATTTGCTCAATCATTTTGGCTGCACCACACTGTACCAAATGATCAGCATTTAACGCTTGCTGGCGATCTTTATGCATAAATGGAACAAAAATAGCACCCACACCCGCTGCAGATAGTTCTGAAACCGTTAATGCGCCTGAACGACAAACCACAAGATCTGCCCAGCTGTAAGCTGCAGCAACATCATCGATGAACTCGGTGACTTTGTGTGGAGTAGAAGTTTGCTCGGTATAAGCTTGCTCAGTAGATTGTTGACTACCTTTACCCGCTTGATGCCAAATCGTCACGCTATCACCTAACACTTTTGCCACTTCTGGCATAGTTTGGTTCAAAATACGTGCACCTTGGCTGCCCCCCATCACTAGAATGCGAATAGGACCAGTGCGTTCAGCAAAACGCTCTGAAGGCGCAGGCAAGACAGTAACATCATGACGAACAGGGTTTCCCACTACTTCTTTGTTTGGGAATGCACCTGGAAAGGCTTGCAGTACTTTAGCTGCAATTTTAGATAGCCACTGGTTAGTTAAACCTGCTACTGCATTTTGCTCATGCAGTACAACGGGTACACCTGATAACCATGCAGCGACGCCGCCAGGGCCACTCACATAACCGCCCATACCAAGCACGACATCAGGTTGCCATGCTTTGATGTATTTACGAGCTTGTAAAATAGCGCCAACAATTTTAAAAGGCGCGGTCAGTAAGCGCAGTACACCTTGACCACGTAAGCCTTTCACTTTAATGAAATCAATTTCAATACCATGTTTTGGTACTAAATCGGCTTCCATACGATCTGCGGTACCTAGCCAGCGGATCTCCCAGCCTTCTTGCTGTAATTTCTGTGCAACGGCAAGTCCTGGAAAAACGTGACCACCAGTGCCACCTGCCATTACTAATAAACGTTTATTCTTTGTCATGAGCGTCTTTTTTATCGTTCTCTAATTGAGTAGGCTCATCAAGTAAAGCCTCTGGGTCAATCGCAATTTGCTCGACTGCACCATCCATATTATCCAGTGCTTCGTCATCCACTTCAGCTGGCTCGTCAGATTCAAATTTGGCAGCAATACGCTGCTCAAAATCGATACGGATCAAAATAGCAACAGCTGCTGCCATAATAAACAGACTGGAACCACCGTAACTGATCAACGGCAATGTTAGACCTTTTGTTGGAACAATACCGGCTGCAGCACCTACGTTTACAAGGGTTTGGAATGCGAACCAAAAACCGAAACCAAACGCAAGGAAACCACCAAATAATTGACCTGTTTCAAGACATTTACGTCCGATCATTAAGGCTTTGTAAACCAGTGCAAACAGTAAGCAAAGCACCACAATCACACCAGCAAGTCCTAGCTCTTCTGCTAGTACAGCAAATACGAAGTCAGTATGTGCTTCAGGAAGGTAAGCCAGTTTCTGAATCGAGTTACCTAGCCCTTGTCCAAACCATTCTCCACGACCAAACGCCATTAAGGATTGGGTTAGCTGATAACCACTGCCGTAAGGATCTTGCCATGGGTCGAGGAAAGATGTAACACGGCGCATACGGTAAGGTTCTAAAATGATCAAAAAGGCAATACCAACAAGGGCAGTACCTAGCATCATTAAGAATTGCCATAATTTGGCACCGGCAATAAAGAGCATGCCGACAGTACCAACAAACATTACTACGGATGAGCCTAAGTCAGGCTGCATCAACAATAGCATACACAGAATACCAAGTACGCCAAGCGGCTTTAAAAAGCCAATAAAAGTACCACGGACTTGGTTGTACTGACGAACAAGATAACCTGCGAGGAAAATAAACAGTGAAAGCTTTGCCACTTCAGCTGGCTGTAAGTTGAAAATACCTAGCGGGATCCAACGTGCCGCACCGTTAACCGAACGACCGATGATTAGCACGACAGCCAGTAAGACTATCGATATAAATAACATCGGCACACTTAATTGCCTCCATCTTGCTAGCGGTACCTGCAATACAATAGCACCGATCACTAAAGCACCCAGCAAAAAGAATGCATGACGATAAGCAAAATAAAAAGGAATGCCAGTAAGGCGTGTCGCTACAGGTACAGAAGCCGATGTCACCATTACAAGGCCGGTGATCATCAATGCAATCGCAATCCAGACTAATTGGCGATCATACAAACAGGGCTTACTTGGTTTAACAAACCAGCCCCCCACTGCAGCGAATCCATTACGGATCATTTTAAACATTAACTATTTCCTGAAACCGAATCTTGTAACTTAATCGCTTGCTCAACAAACGCATCGCCACGTGCCATAAAGTTGGCAAATTGATCCCAACTAGCACAGGCAGGAGATAACAACACCATATCGCCAGATTGGACGCGATGGCTCACTTGCTCCATTGCTTCGCTCATCGTTTCAACACTGATAACGTTATTAGTTACATCATCAAATAAGTGTCGATCTCGACCAAAGCTATAAAGCTGTACGTTTAAGTCAGCAAGAACCGGTTTTAGTTCACTAAACTCCGCACCTTTGCTATCACCACCCATTAATAGGTGCAATTTACCATCAAGCTGTAAACCATTTAATGCTGCTAAAGTACTTGCAAGGTTAGTGGCTTTTGAGTCATTGACCCAGCGTACACCATGACGATTAACCGCTAATTGGCAACGGTGAGCAAGACCTGTGTAATGCTGCATTGCACGGCATGATGCGTCACGCGAAATACCAGCTGCATCAGCAAGCGCTAATGCCGCTAAACAGTTCGCTACATTGTGACGACCTACTAAAGCAATATCAGCGACCGCCATCACCGCCTCACCGTTTACAGCTAACCACTCTTTGCCATCGACTAAAACGATGCCATAAGCCTTGTCATCAAAGCCAAAACTTGTCATCTCACCATTAAAGTGAGCAGGTTTTGTGGCTAAATCATCACGATTGAACACAGCTAGTTGTGCGTGATCAAAAATACGCATTTTTGCTTGGCTGTATTGTGCTAATCCGCCAGGATAGCGATCCATGTGATCTTCAGAAAGGTTAAGATAAACCGCTGCGGTTAATTCAAGAGAGGATGTGGTTTCTAGTTGAAAGCTAGAGAGCTCTAGCACATATAACTGATGTTGCTGCACTAGCATATCCAGTGCAGCAAAGCCGATATTGCCGCCAACACCGACATCAATACCCGCTTCTTTTGCCATTTCGCCCACAAGGCTCGTTACGGTACTTTTACCATTAGAGCCTGTGATCGCAACGACAGGTTTATCCACTTCACGAGCAAATAGCTCAATATCACCAATGATTTCTACGCCCGCTTCAGCAGCGAGTACAAGCTCTGGCGTTGCTAATGCAATACCAGGGCTTGCAATGATCATGTCAGCGGACAATAGCCATTCGGTATTCCATTGCCCACTACATAACGCTACCGACTCAGGCAGTTGATCTTGGCCAGGTGGATTGTCACGGGTATCAATCACTTTGATGGTCAATGATTGCGGTAAACGCATTAAATGATTAACAACAGAGAGCCCTGTCATCCCTAGACCGATCACAACGACCGTATTCACACCAGCCAAGCCTTTCATTTTTAACGTACCTTAAGTGTTGCTAACGCAATCAATACCAACATCAGTGTAATAATCCAAAAACGCACGATAACTCGTGGCTCTGGCCAGCCTTTTAATTCGTAGTGGTGATGGATCGGTGCCATACGGAAAATACGTTGACCACGTAGTTTGTATGAGCCGACCTGTAGGATCACCGATACAGTTTCCATTACAAATACACCGCCCATGATCACCAGCAGTAGCTCTTGACGAACTAATACTGCAATCGTACCCAGTGCACCACCTAATGCTAGTGAGCCAACATCGCCCATAAAGACTTGTGCTGGGTAAGTGTTAAACCATAAGAAGCCAAGACCTGCACCAACGATAGCCGTACAAACAATCACTAACTCGCCAGCATCTTTGATATAAGGAATATGAAGGTATTCTGCGTAATTAAAGTTACCTGTCGCCCATGCAATAAATGCAAGACCCGCTGATACCATCACGGTTGGCATGATTGCTAAACCATCAAGGCCATCGGTTAGGTTTACTGCGTTACTGGTACCAACAATCACAAAGTAAGTCATGATGATGTAGAACAGACCAAGCTGAGGCATGACATCTTTAAAGAAAGGCACAACCAATTGAGTAGCGGCTGTATCTTTACCGTAAGCATATAGCGCAAAAGCAACGACTAATGCGATAGCTGACTGCCAGAAGTACTTCCAACGGGCGATCAAACCATCGGTATTTTTACGTACCACTTTACGGTAATCATCAACAAAACCCACAGCACCATAGCCAAGCATCACAACCAGCACAGCCCAAACATAAGGGTTAGCTAAGTCACACCATAGCAATACAGTGAAAGTGATCGCAGCAAGGATCATAATACCGCCCATGGTTGGCGTACCACGCTTGCTAAAGTGAGACTCAGGGCCTTCGTTACGCACAACCTGACCAATTTGCAGCATCTGCAAGCGGGCAATTAAACGAGGCCCCATCCATAACGAGAAAAGTAACGCTGTTAGAATACTCATGATCGCTCGGAACGTGAGGTACTCAAATAAGCGGAAAAATGGGATTGTTGACTGAAACTGTTCAGCTAACCAGTAAATCATTATTTATCATCCTGCAATGCTGCAATAACGTCTTCCATTTTCGAGCTTCGAGCACCTTTTACAAGCACCGTCACTTGCTCAAAGTCTGGTTGACTAAAATGTTGTTGTAATTGTTGTTTAAGTAATGCGATCAGTGCCGTTTTATCGGTAAAGTGTTGCCCTTGGTTTAGTTCGCTAACCACTGCACTTGAACGACCAAACGTCATCACACAATCAAGCTGTTTTGCTTGCGCATATTCACCCACTTCACGGTGAAGATTATCGCTTTCTTCACCCAGTTCAGCCATATCCCCTAAGATGAAATAACGCTGACCTTGGAAATTGGCTAATACATCAATTGCGGCTTTTACTGCAGCAACACTGGCGTTGTACGTATCATCAATCAGACGTAAACCCGCACGAGGCTCGGTAATATCTAAACGACCTTTCACGTTCGCCATGGTCTCTAGCCCAGCTTTCACTTCTGCAAGTGTTGCACCTAACGAAATAGTTAATGCTGCTGCTGCCAGTGCATTCGCCACATTGTGCATACCCGCCAGGGTTAGATTCACTTCAACCTTGCCAATCGGGGTGCACATTGTAAAACAGGCTAACCCTTGAGTGTTAATGTTTATCTGCTCGGCATGGTAGTCGGCGTCAGGTGCGGTTACAGAGAAAGTAAGCACTTGATGCTGTGCAAGCAATGGCTGCCATAGCGGTAAGTCATTCGAATCAAGGTTAACAATAGCAATCCCACCATCACTTAACCCTTCGAAGATTTCACCTTTCGCTTTTGCCACACCTTTAAGTGAACCAAAACCTTCCAGATGCGCTGCCGCCAAATTATTAATAAGCGCGACATCAGGCTTAACTAAATGAGTGGTATAAGAAATCTCTTGTTGGTGATTTGCACCGAGCTCGATCACAGCGTATTGGTACTCAGGCGTTAAACGCAGTAGCGTTAATGGTGCACCAATGTCGTTATTAAAGTTGCCCGCTGTCGCTAATACATTGCCTTTGGTTGCGAGAATAGCTGCAGACATTTCTTTTACTGTGGTTTTACCGCAGCTACCTGTTAGCGCTAATGTCTTTAAACCGTGTTTTTGAGTCATTTCCGCTTTTAGCCATGCGCCCATTTGCCCTAAAGCAATACGGGTATCTGTCACAACTAACTGAGGTAACTCGACAGGTAAGCGTTTACTTACCAATAGAGCTTTAGCACCGTTATCTTTCGCCGTTTGGCAAAAATCATGAGCATCAAAACGCTCGCCTTTTAAGGCAATAAACAGCGTTTCGGCAGAGATATTTCGCGTATCGGTTGATACCGCAGAAATTGATGTGTCCGCACCAATAAGCTCGGCATTTAATACCGATGCAAGCTGACTTAATTGAACCTCAATCATGCCAATTCCTTTAATAATGCAGCAACCGTTTCACGGTCAGAATAATGGATCGTACGATCCGCTAGAATTTGATAATCCTCATGCCCTTTACCTGCCACTAAAATAATGTCTTGGTGAGAAGCATGAGTAAATGCATGGCGACAAGCCGTTGCACGATCGTGGATTACTGATGCAGATTGAGGCGCGTTTAGACCAGCCAACATATCTGCAATAATTGTCTTAGGATCTTCACTGCGAGGGTTATCATCAGTCAGAATAATTTGATCGGCAAGGCGCTCAGCAACCTCTGCCATCATTGGGCGTTTACCGCTATCGCGATCGCCACCACAACCAAAGATACACCATAGCTTTCCATCACAATGTACACGCAGAGCTTGCAATGCTTTTTCTAATGCATCTGGTGTGTGAGCATAATCGACCACCATCATCGCTTTGTCATTGGCTTGAAAAACTTCCATTCGACCAATCACCGCCTGTAGTTGCGGTGCTTTTTCAAGTAAGTCAGCCATAGGATGACCTGTCGCTAATAACGTCGCCAATGCCAGCAATAAGTTAGTGACATTAAATGAACCAACTAATGGTGCGGTAAATTTGCCTTGCCCCCAACTAGAATCAAAAGCAATGGTGACACCTTGGGTACTGAACTGCACCTCTGTTGCCCAAAGCTTTAAGCCCGTATGCTCAGCAACCGCCTCAGGTTCAATAGCAACGGCAACAGCATGCGTTAAGTCATGGAGCCACTTAGCACCGACAGCATCATCTGCATTAATGATCGGCACACCCGCATCATGCTCAGTAAACAAAGACTTCTTTGCATCAGCATAATTTTGCATGTTGCCATGATAATCAAGATGATCACGACTTAAATTAGTAAAAATACTCGCTTTGAAATGCAGATCACGTACTCGACCTTGAACAAGGCCATGAGAAGAGACTTCCATCGCTGCAAAATCAGCGCCTTGCGCCACTAAATCCGCTAACGTTTGCTGGATCTCAATCGCACTACCCGTGGTATTTGCCGCAGGCTTTAGATCAGTAAGTAAACCATTACCTGTGGTCCCCATCACACCAGCTTTATAGCCAATAAGATTTGCCCATTGCGCTAATAATTGGCTGATCGTGGTTTTACCGTTAGTTCCCGTTACCGCATACAGTGCAAGTTGCTGATCTGGTTCACCATAAAAGCGCCCAGCAATCGAAGATAACTTTTGATTTAAATCCTGCAAGTAGACAATACATGTACCGTCTTGCAGCACAATATCACCATCTTGTGCAACACCATCAGCTTCTGCAATCACGGCAGCAGCACCAGCCTTAATCGCCGTTTCAATAAAACGACGACCATCAACCGTATGTCCTTTTACAGCAGCAAACAAGCTACCTGCGGCAACTTGTCGGCTATCCAATGTTATCGCGCTAATCTGGCAATCAGTAAGTTCAAGAGGCAACTTATCTTTTGCTAACCAAGGTGATAACAGCATCTCTAATTTCATCATAATGCGTGACGATGCCATTATTTACGCTCCCTTATCGACTTTATGTAAGGTATTTGCATCAGGCGGCACGTTCAGAATTTGTAATGCACTACCTAATACTTTTGACAGAATTGGCGCAGCAACCGCACCACCATAGTAAACCTTACCTTTTGGCTCATTCACCATCACCACAATTGCTAAGCGCGGGTTACTGATCGGTGCAACACCCACGGTGTATGAGAAGTAATCATCACCATAACCACCAGCAATTGCCTTTTTAGCCGTACCCGTTTTCACACCAACACGGTAGCCAGGAACAGCTGCACGCCAACCACCGCCGCCACCGGCTTTGTCGGTTACAGATTCAATCATTAACAAGATTTTCTTAACGATCTTAGGATCAAGTACTTGCTCACCCGGTACCACTTTTTCCGTTTTTAAAATAGATAACGGACGCTTGATACCGTAAGCACCTAGCGTTGTGTAAGCGTGAAGTAGCTGAAGTGGTGTTAACGATAAACCATAACCATAAGCAAAGGTTGCACGTTCAATATCAGACCAACGAGAACGGTTTGGAAAGTGGCCTGTTGTTTCACCAATTAAGTTAATGCCCGATGGCTCATCAAAGCCCACTTTACGATAAGTATCAATCAAGTAATCCACCGGCATCGCCAGTGATAACTTAGTCACACCAATGTTACTCGATTTTTGCAAGATACGTTGTACAGTTGCCATCGGCTCAATACGTGATACGTCAGTGATCACCTTGCTGCCTACTCGGAAATGCTTACCTGGGATCGAAATCAGCGTATGTTCATTCGCGATGCTATGCTTCATCGCAGTGTAAACCACAAATGGCTTCACCGTTGAGCCTGGCTCAAAGGTATCAGTGATCACACGGTTACGCATTTTGTACGGCTGGCGATCATCACGGTTATTCGGGTTGAAAGATGGCGCATTGACCATCGCGAGAATTTCACCCGTTCGCACATCAGAAATAGCAATACTAACGGACGTTGCTGGAATATCTAACACACCCTCTTTAGCTGCACGATAAGCAACAGCCTGAATGCGTTGATCAATACTTAATTGCAACGGTTTGCCCGGCTGGCGTTTTTGTTGTGAGATATTTTCAACCACACGACCGTAGCGATCTTTACGCACTGTTCGGCGCCCCGGCTCACCGGTTAACCAACCGTCATAGGTTTTTTCAACACCATCAAGGCCGTGACCATCAATACCTGTGAAACCTAGTAGATGGGCACTTACTTCACCCGATGGATAAAAACGACGAGATTCATCTTTAAGGCCGATACCTGGCAGCTTTAGTTTATGAACATAGTTCGCCATCGCAGGGCTAACTTGGCGGGCAAGATAAATAAATTTACGTTTTTTCTTAGAATCTAATTCATGTAGCAACCAACTACGGTCAAGGCCTAATACATCAGCCAGTGCATGCCATCGTTCAACATCACTCAAACCGCCATGCTTAAAAATTTCAGAAGGGTTAGCGAATACGGCCTGAACAGGCACACTCACGGCTAACTGCTCACCATTTCTATCGGAAATAATACCGCGAGCTGAAGGCATTAATTTAGTACGTAGTGAACGTGCGTCACCTTCTTGAATAAGGCGGCCCGGTTCAAGGACTTGGATATACGCGGCGCGAGCAATAAGGCCAAAGAAGCCTAACAAAACAAAAATACACACAACCGTGAAGCGCCATTTAATCAAGGGCTTTGCTTTTTTAGTTGCACTGTTCTTAGACTTCGAACGATTAAATAACTTCATATTATTGAATTACGACTTCACTATCGGCAGATGGACGTTGCATTTTGAGTTCAGTTTCTGCTAATCGTTCGATTCGACTGTGCTCTGCAAGTGAATTTTCTTCGAGGATTTGATTTCGCCATTCCACATCATAGCCTTCACGCTCAGTTAATAATTGCTCTTGTTTAACAATTTGTTGGCGTGTGTCGTGAGTGATATACACCACTGAAAGTGCCGATGCGAGAATAGCAAAGGTTAGAATGAGTGGAACAAGCCCGACTGTAACGAGATCTCGTCCAATCAGGCGTGCCAGATTCAATGATGATTCTGTAGGTTGTTTCATAGACGTTCAGCCAAACGCAGTACCGAGCTACGTGCTCGTGTATTATGACCTAACTCTGTTTGCGATGGTTTAATCGCTTTACCTACGGTTTTAAGCGCAGCACTGCCTAGTGCTTTAATTTGCTCTTCCGTTAACGGTAAACCGGCTGGTACTTCAGGACCTTTGCTTTCCTTACGGATAAAGCGTTTCACCATACGATCTTCTAGAGAGTGGAAGCTGATCACCGATAAGCGACCTTCAGGAGCTAAAATATTCACGGCACCATTTAGGGCTGTTTGGATCTCATCCAACTCACTATTGATGTAAATACGAATAGCTTGGAAACTGCGTGTTGCAGGGTGTTTATGCTTGTCTTTAAATGGTGAAACTTCAGCGATTAGGCTCGCTAACTGACGTGTACGTGTTAACGGCTCTTTTTCAGGATCTTCACGATGCTCAACAATGCCACGAGCAATACGTTTAGCAAAACGTTCTTCACCAAACTCTTTTAGCACCCAAGCAATATCATCCGCTTCCGCTTCCGCCAACCATTCAGCGGCCGACTGACCTGATGTTGGATCCATTCGCATGTCTAGTGGGCCGTCACGCATAAAGCTAAAACCACGCTCAGCGTCATCTAACTGTGGTGACGACACCCCAAGATCGAGTAACACACCATCAACACGACCAATCAAGTCACGCTCTTCCATGTATTTCTCCATACCAGAGAAAGGACCATGGATGATTTCAAAGCGCGGATCATTGATCTTCTGAGCTTCGGCAATGGCCTGAGGATCGCGATCAATACTGTATAGACGACCATTCTCACCTAACAGAGAAAGAATAAGGCGGCTATGTCCCCCACGGCCGAAGGTACCATCGATATAAATACCGTCAGGTTTAATTGCTAGTCCGTCTACAGATTCATGAAGTAAAACGGAAACGTGCTCAAATTGTTCAGACATAAATATAAGTTCAGCTAAAGTGAAAGCTCACTAAGGCGCGATGATTGTGCTAACGCGTCCTCAGCCTGAAGGTTGATATCGAGTTCAATTTGCTGTTGCCATAACACATCAGACCAAATTTCAAATTTATTGAGTTGGCCAACAAGCATGATTTTATCTTGTAAGTGAGCGTATTGTCGTAAGGTTGGTGAGAGTAAAATTCGTCCCTGTCCATCCATTTCACATTCACTTGCATGGCCAAGCAACAATCGTTGAATTCGGCGCTCTGCAGGGTGAAGGCTTGATAATGTCGCTAACTTCGCTTCTATGTGCTCCCATTCATTGATGGGATAAAGCAACAAGCAAGAAAACTGGTGATAAATAGTGCAAATGAATAAGCCGCCACATTGTTCGGTGATCCATTGTCGATAACGTTTCGGGATCGCTATGCGTCCTTTGCTATCAATAGATATCGATGTTGCGCCTCTTAGCATTTTTTAGTCCATTCCATGATACTAAAAATCAGTGATTGATACTGACTTTAGCAGAATAAAAACAGAGAGAATGAGACTGCACCACTTTTCCCCACAAATTCCCACCACAAAGTGTACGTATGAGACAAAAACGATGTCAAGCGCATGGCCTTAATTCAAACAGAGTTCTAACACTCCATTGTTTGCTATGCGTAATGTAATGCTTTTATGGGGGAATAAGACGAAAAAAAGGTGGTGTTTGTTATCCAAACACCACCTTCTCTAAATGTAGGGAGTCGGTCGATAAGCCGGGTTTTGTTCCGCTTGCGCGGCGGCAATCATTCATCTAGGTCTGCAATCGCTCACAGACTCAAGCAACCTACCCGTCCCCAACGCGGGCCGCGCCATTAGGGACCTATTTGGTCTTGCTCCGGGTGGAGTTTACCGTGCCACGAACTATTACTAGACGCGCGGTGCGCTCTTACCGCACCCTTTCACCCTTACCTGTGCACCACTGCGAACAATGGGCCATCGGCGGTTTACTCTCTGCTGCACTGGTCGTAGGCTTTCGCCCCCCAGACGTTATCTGGCACCCTGCCCTATGGAGCCCGGACTTTCCTCCCCTTCATCAGTCTCCCAAAGGACATCAATGAAGCAGCGATCACCTGACCAACTCCGAGGCGGATTGTATAAGACAACCATCACAGTTACCAGTGAAAAACGAAACAAAGTCACAGCATGAGCAAAAAAACAGCAAAAGCGTTTATTGCTCACGTAATTTCATCTTAATCGATGCACTTTTATTCCCTTCTCCGCCATCTCAATTATTCGAGATGCTCTAACCCCCACTTGTACAGTGCGTTCTTCTTAGCACCGTGAATTTCAGCGGTTAGTGCCGCTGCTTTTTTCAATGGTAATTCTTTCGCAAGTAAACCCAGCGTACGCAATGCATCAGCAGGTAATTCATCTTTTTGTGCACGGTGACCTGCAATCAATACCACCATTTCACCACGTACTCGGTTACTGTCTTCAGCCAACCACTCAATTAACTCTCCTAGTGGTGCACCATGAATTGTTTCATAAGTTTTTGTTAACTCACGCGCTAATACTACTTGGCGTTCGGCACCAAGCACGGCTAACATATCACTCAGGGAATCATTAATGCGATGTGGCGATTCGTAGAAAATCAGCGTTCGTTCATCATTCGCTAACGCTTGAAAACAGTCTCGGCGACCTTTACTTTTGGGTGGTAAAAAGCCCTCAAAACTGAATCGGTCTGAAGGTAAACCAGCACCGCTCAAAGCAGTGATCACTGCACATGGGCCAGGTAATGGCACAACTTTAACACCCGCTTGACGACAGCGATTCACAAGATGATACCCTGGATCACTTATCAGCGGAGTACCAGCATCAGAGACCAACGCAATGCTAGTACCTGACTGAAGCTTCTCGATCAAAAAATCAGCTTTTTGCTGTTCGTTATGATCATGAAGCGCAAAGGTGCGGGTTGAGATAGAGAAATGGGATAACAAGCGTGATGTATGGCGAGTATCTTCAGCAGCAATCAAATCAACATTTGCTAATACGTCTAATGCTCGTTGGGTTATATCAGCCAAATTACCGATGGGTGTAGGTACGATGTACAACGTAGCAACATCAACCATGCTTGAATTGGTTTCACTCATTTGTCTTAGATCTCATCTGCAATTAATATCAAGAGTAATTTGTCACAGTTGAATGAATTCAATGCCCAATTTTACCCATAAGCGTAAAAGTGTATCACGACTGATGGCGCCTGTAGCCCTTGCTGTAGTTTTAGCAGGCTGTAGTACGCCAAACCTGTATAACCAACAGGCTCCGTTAACTGATATCACTGCGGCAGCCGCTCAAAGCTCAGCCGCTTACCTCAGTAAAGCTCAAGCCAGCAAAGGTGCCGAGCGCATTAACTGGGAAATTCTAGCTCTTAAGGCCATGATTGAAGAAGGCAAATGGCAGCAAGCTGACCAACAAATTGCCAAACTTTCACAACAATCAATGAGCCCATTGCAAATTGCTGAATGGCAACTTGCACGCGCAGCTGTGCGTTATCATCAAGGGCAATACCAAGAAGCACTAAACAGCTTAAATTTCCAACCATCTTGGCAGTTAACGAAGAGTCAATACCGACGCTATCACACTTTCCGTGCTGAATTATTAGATCAACTTAATCACCAATTTCAAGCCGCGCGTGAACGCAGTAAACTTGATTTCTACTTAAGTAATGATCAAAAAGCAGCAAACTGGAACAATCTATGGCATGACTTATCAGGCTATTCAAATACACAACTGAGTAATGCCAAAATTGGTAGCGATGAAAGTGTATTGAAAGGTTGGGTTGAATTAGCCATGTTGAAAAACAGTGCTGCTCGCCAACCAGGCAAACTAAAAGAAGCCGTGGAGCAATGGCTAAGCCAACATCCATATCATCCAGCTAATCAGTACTTACCGACTGAACTTGAAGCGGTGATGAACTTAAAAGCAATCAAACTTGATAACGTAGCGCTATTACTACCATTGTCAGGTCGTTTTGCTGCGCAAGGTAAAACCGTGCGTGATGGCTTTGTTAATGCAATGATGGATGATGCTAGTCGTGGTACAGATACCGATCTGAATATCTACGATACTGAAGCAGAGCCAATGGCTTCGATCATGGCAAAACTACAACAAAACGGTACTCAGTTTGTTGTGGGTCCACTTCGTAAAGATAAGATCCTTGAGTTCCAACGTGATAACACCACGCACATCAATACATTAGCGCTAAACCTTCCACCAGAGATCAATAACAATCACCCGAATGCATGTTATTTTGCGCTATCACCTGAGCAAGATGCAGAGCAAGCGGCTGAGCGTATCTTTAATGAAGGCCATCGCAATCCGGTGGTATTGGTACCTGGCAATAGCTATGGTCAACGTGTAAGCGCTGCATTTAACCAAGAATGGTCGAGCTTAAATAGCCAGCCAGCACAAGTGGTAACTTTTGGCTCTCGCGGTGAAATCCCACAACAGATCCGTCAAGCATTTGGACGAGCTCCAGGTAGCCACACTGATGCGATCTACGTTATTGCCAGTAAAACAGAGTTAATGACCATCAAGCCATTTATTGAAGCGTCATTGCCTGCAAGTGGTAACCCACCACAAATTTACGTGAGCTCTCGTAGTAACTCAGACAATAAATCAAACTCTCCAGAGATCCGTGGTTTAGAAGTGGGGGATATTCCACTACTGATCAATCCACCTGCAGATTACATGGCACGTTTCAATCAACTATGGCCAAATGAGGGAAATACCAGTATTCGTCTTCATGCCTTTGGTATGGATGCTTACCTGTTAAGCAAAGAGCTGCCACAAATGCGTACGATGAGTGATTACACCACTCAAGGCGCAACCGGTAAATTAAGTGCTGATAGCCAATGTGTTATTCATCGCCAAATTGACTGGGGTAAGTTCACAGCAGACGGTATTCAACCTGAATAAACGCCAGCAAGGTCAAGCTTATGAACGGATGGCGGAGCAGTTTCTGTCTCGCCACCGTCTTAAGCTTGTTGAACGAAATTTTAGCTGTCGCAGCGGTGAAATAGATTTAATTATGCGACAGGGTAAATGTTTTGTTTTTATTGAAGTAAAATACCGAACACATCGCCATTTCGGTTCGGCTTCAGAAGCGGTGAATTGGCACAAACAACAGAAATTAAAACGCACCGCCCTTTTTTGGTTACAAAAAAATGGCTTTTCAATTGATCAAACGGAATGCCGATTTGATGTCGTGACAATTGAAGGTCAAGAACACCATATTGAGTGGCATACCAACATCTTAGTTGAAGGTTAATCATGCTAGATAGCATTCGTGAAAGTTTTACCGAAAGTATTCAAACTCAAATTGCCGCCGCAGAAGCTCTGCCAGATTCCATTTCCAAAGCAGCCCAAGTGATGGTGCAAAGCCTTTTAAACGGCAACAAAATTTTATGTTGTGGTAATGGTGGCTCAGCTGCTAACTCACAGCACTTTGCCTCTTGTTTGATCAACCGTTTTGAAACTGAACGTCCAAGCTTACCAGCATTAGCATTAACGGCAGATACTACGATCCTCACCGCTGTTGCTAACGACTACCACCATGATGAAGTGTTTTCAAAGCAAGTACGCGCTTTAGGTCAAGCCGGTGATATTTTATTTGTATTATCAACCAGTGGTAACAGTAAAAATATTATCAAAGCGATGGAAGCGGCACTAACACGTGATATGACCATTATTGCTCTAACAGGTAAAGATGGTGGTGAAATGGCCGGATTACTGGGCATACAAGATGTTGAGATCCGAATTCCCTCTCAGCGCACAGCCCGTATTCAAGAAGTGCATTTACTTACTGTACACTGCCTTTGTGATCTCATTGACCAAGTACTATTTCCCCATCACGAAGGATAAATCATGCGCTGCCTCACTCGCCTACTGATCGCTTTTGTCTTTGTATTACAAGGATGCTCAAGCTTTTCAACTCAAGATCCGCGTGATGTCGAACAACACTGGGATGATCAAAAAATAGAAATGGATGTTGCGGGAATGGCAAACAGTCGTCAATTTACCCGTACTGCTAGTATTAACAGTGTCTCTTTAGATGGTAATGTACTGCTGATAGGTCAAGTCACCTCTCCTACTGTTAAGGAGCAATTTGCCCAGCAAGTCAAACATATTGCTAACGTTGAACATGTCTATAACCAGCTAGAAGTCAGACCATTACTAGGTTTTGGCGACATCAGTTACGATGCTTGGCTGACCACCAAGGTAAAATCACAACTGATCGCAAGCAAACAGCTAACAGGTGCAGTGATCAAAGTGATCAGTGAAGGTGGAAAAGTTTATCTGCTCGGCTATGTCACCCCTCGTCAAGGGGAGATTGCGGTTAACATTGCTCGTAATGTTAGTGGAGTGCAAAAGGTAGTTACGCTATTTGAGAAAAACCCAAATAGTTAAATAACAGCACTTTCTAAACATAAAAAAACGCAGCCTAGTGGCTGCGTTTTTCTTTGGTATCTACTTATTTCACAACACGTAGACTTGGACGACCACGAGGACGTGGTGGCTCATCATCTGGATCATCACTACCTACTGTTTCAGTTTCACTAACTACAGCAAATGGTGATGTTGATTCTGGAGCCTCATCAATCATGTCTTCTGCTTCTTCAGCATCGTCAAAGACTGGCATATCTGTTTCGTAGCTAGGCTCTGGCTCAAACATCGTTCCTGCACCGTTTTCACGGGCATAGATAGCAAGCACAGCGTACATAGGTACGATAACAGAGTGTGGACGACCACTAAAACGCGCATTAAAGCTTACCGCTTCATTGCCAAGTTCTAAATTACCCACAGCGCGAGGAGCGATGTTTAGGATGATTTGACCATCACTCACAAACTCCATCGGCACTTTCACACCCGGTAATGTTGCATCAACAACAAGGTGTGGAGTGAGATCGTTATCCACTAACCAATCATAAAACGCGCGCAGTAGATAAGGTCGACGCGGCGTCATTTTTTCCATATCCATATTACTGGCCAGCTAAACGCATTTCACGTTCAGCTTCAGTTAATGAAGCAAGGAAAGAATCACGTTCAAATACACGTGTCATGTAAGTTTTAACTTCTTTTGCACCAGCACCGCTTAGCTCAATACCCATTTCAGGTAAACGCCATAACAGTGGAGCTAGGTAACAATCAACAAGGCTGAACTCGTCACTCATAAAGAATGGGAATTCTGCAAATACTGGTGCTAATGCAAGTAACTCTTCACGTAATTGCTTACGCGCTTTATCAGCTTCATCGGCAGAGCCAGTCTTGATCTTCTCAGCAAGTGAGTACCAGTTGCGCTCAACGCGGTACATCATTAGACGGCTGTTACCACGAGCAACAGGGTAAACCGGCATTAGAGGTGGGTGAGGAAAACGCTCATCCAAGTACTCCATAATGATGTTCGCTTGGTATAGTGCTAATTCACGATCAACCAATGTTGGAACTGACTGATATGGGTTCAGCTCTAACAGATCTTCAGGTAGATTCAATGGATCAACCAATTCAATTTCAACACTAACACCTTTTTCGGCTAGTACGATACGCACCTGATGGCTGTAGATGTCTGAAGCATCAGAATACAGAGTCATCACAGAGCGTTTATTGGCAGCAACAGCCATCAACCCCTCCAGTATATTCAATACACAAAAAGCAATGGAGGCTTGAGCCCCCATTGCGAGATTCTTAACCCACTAGATTACCTTATCAGTGGACATCACGCCAATATTCTTTCTTCAACAATACAGTTAAAACAAAGAATACCGCAATAAAGCCCATCACCCACAAGCCCATATGCTGGCGCTCCAGCTTCATTGGCTCTGCAGAATAATCAAGGAAGTTAACCAAATCACGTACCATGTCATCGTATTCTTCAACGTTTAACTCACCCGTGCCGTCAGATTCGATCCCCACGAACTCTTGAACTTGTTCACCGTCAATGGTTTTCGTTTCGAATACTTTACGAGGAGCACCTTGCAATTCTTCAAGTACATGGGGCATACCGACACTTGGGAACACAAGGTTATTAACACCAAACGGACGACTCGGATCCGCATAGAAGGATCTTAGATAAGTATAGATCCAATCAGTACCACGTACGCGTGCAACCAAGGTTAAATCAGGTGCTGGAGCACCAAACGATGCCGCTGCGTATTCCGTTGAGATAGCATTGGTCATCAGATCACCAATCTTCGCGTTTTGATCGAAGATCAAATTCTCTTTCATCAAAGTTGGTGGAATACCCAAGTCTTCCGCAACACGCTCATAACGTTGGTACTGAGTAGAGTGACAACCTGAACAATAGTTCATGAATGTCTTTGCACCACGCTGTAATGACGCTTTATCACTTAAATCATTATTCGCCGCATCCAAAAGGACATTACTACCTGCTGCAAAAGCAAAGGTTGGTAGTACCGCCAGCAGCGCTACAATCCATTTTTTCATTTGAATGTCACCCTCTCTGGTAGCGGTTTTGTTGCTTCATTTTTACTGTAGAAGAACAATAAAATGAAGAACATAAAGTAAGCAAAGCTAAAGATCTGCGCAAGTAGTGTGTAAGTAGGTGTTGCTGGTAGCGCACCTAAAATACCTAATGCAATGAAGCTTACTGTGAACTGACAAATGTTAACGAAGTGCACTTTACTACGGTAACGGAACGAACGAACTTTACAGCGATCAAACCACGGTAATAGGAATAGGAAAACAATGGATGCTCCCATCGCTACCACACCCAACAACTTATCAGGAACTGCACGCAAAATGGCATAGAACGGTGTGAAATACCAAACTGGCGCAATGTGCTCTGGTGTTTTCAGTGGGTTTGCTGCTTCAAAGTTAGGCGGCTCAAGGAAGTAGCCTCCCATTTCTGGATTAAAGAAAATCACGTAGCTAAAGAAGAAAGCAAAGACAGCAACACCAACCATATCTTTTACCGTTCCATACGGATGGAATGGAATAGAATCAATGATGTCGTATTTCTTGCTGTAATACTCGTGGAATGGAAATTGGGTTTTATACCCTTCGCCTTTAGATCCCTTTGGTAATTTCGTATCAATACCATCAGGGTTGTTGGAACCCACTTCATGCAATGCCAAAATATGTAGCACAATCAAAAGCAGTAATACGATTGGTAATGCGATAACGTGAAGCGCAAAGAAACGGTTTAGGGTTGCGCCAGAGATCACGTAGTCACCACGGATCCAAAGCGTTAGATCATCACCGATCACAGGGATCGCACCAAACAGAGAAATGATAACCTGTGCACCCCAGTATGACATTTGCCCCCATGGTAGTAGATACCCCATGAAAGCTTCAGCCATCAGCACAAGGAAGATCAACATACCAAATAGCCACAATAACTCACGCGGCTTTTGGTATGAGCCGTAGATCAAACCACGGAACATGTGAAGGTAGATAACAACAAAAAATGCCGATGCTCCTGTTGAATGCATATAACGCAGCAACCAACCGTATTCCACATCACGCATAATGTATTCAATCGACGCAAATGCGCCGTCACCAGATGGTACATAGTTCATGGTTAACCAAATCCCTGTCACGATCTGGTTAACTAAAACAAGCATGGCTAATGAACCGAAAATATACCAAAAGTTAAAGTTTTTCGGCATTGGATATTCTGAAACATGCTTTTTGTATGCATTCATTACAGGTAAGCGTTTTTCAATCCAACCAAATAGCGCTTCCATTATGCCACCTCCCCGTCAACACCCACTAAGATCGTGTTGTCATCTAAGAATTGATAAGGTGGGATCACTAAGTTCAATGGTGCAGGAACGCCAGCAAATACGCGTCCCGCCATATCAAATTTAGAACCGTGACATGGGCAGAAGAACCCTGATGATACGCCACTGACTTGTTCACTAAAGCTATCAGGTAAATAGGTCGGAGAGCAGCCTAGGTGTGTACAAATACCTACGGCCAAAAAGATTTCTGGCTTTACTGAACGGAAATTATTTTGTGCATATGATGGTTGCTGAGGCTCTTCAGATGAAGGATCTCGTAATTGTCCATCATGCGAATCTAGCTCTTTTAAAACGGCATCACTACGGCGGACAACCCATACAGGTTTACCACGCCACTCAACGCGAACCATTTGTCCATCTTCTAACTTACTAATATCAACTTCGACAGGGGCACCGGCTGCTTTTGCTTTCGCACTCGGATTCCATGATTTTATGAAAGGAACGGCGACAGCTGCGGCTCCTAGCCCACCAACAACCGAGGTTGTTGCGGTCAGAAAGCGACGTCGTCCTTTACTTACTGGCGCATTGCTCATCCAATATTCTCCCTTACTCCCGCTCTGGATTCTTATTATGTCCTTATGCGTCCCTGGAGCTACGGCTAACTTCCAACGAAAAGGTAACAGTAAAATTACAAATTTAAACTGATTCCAACATCAGAAGGATAAAGAAAAGGCTATATGTTGACAAGATAAAGCTACTTTTTAGCAACAAATGTGAGAGGCGCGTTCTTTTTTGTAACCAAATAGAAACATTGTTACTTAAAAGGCTTCAGTATTTATTACGAGAGGATAAACAGAAATGATCTTTATTGGAGGAAATTTATTGGTAACTTATTAATAAATAAAAAAAAGCCCAACCCGAAGGTTGAGCTTCCTGTACACAGTAACCAGATAAAATCTGGAGCGTAAAATTAACGCTTAGAGAACTGTGGACGACGACGTGCTTTACGTAGACCAACTTTCTTACGTTCAACGCAACGAGCGTCGCGAGTAACGTAGCCAGCTGCACGTAGAGCAGGACGTAGAGTTTCATCGTACTCCATAAGAGCGCGAGTGATACCGTGACGGATTGCACCAGATTGACCAGTGATACCACCACCTTTAACAGTGATGTATAGGTCTAGGTTCTCAGTCATTTCAACAAGCTCTAGAGGTTGACGAACAACCATACGCGCTGTTGGGCGGCCGAAGTATTCTTCGATGCTACGCTTGTTGATTACGATGTTACCAGTACCCGGTTTGATGAAAACGCGAGCAGCTGAGCTTTTGCGACGACCAGTGCCGTAGTATTGATTCTCTGCCATTGTCATTATTCCCAATTAGATGTCTAGTACTTTTGGCTGTTGTGCAGCGTGGTTGTGCTCAGTACCTGCGTAAACTTTAAGCTTACGGTACATAGCACGGCCTAGAGGACCTTTTGGAAGCATGCCTTTAACAGCAGTTTCAATAACCATTTCTGGTTTCTTGTCGATTAGCTTATCAAAGCTGATTGACTTAAGGCCGCCGATGTAGCCAGTGTGGTGGTGGTACATTTTGTCTGTACGCTTGTTACCAGTTACTGCTACTTTCTCAGCATTGATAACTACAATGTAGTCACCAGTGTCAACGTGTGGAGTGTACTCAGGCTTGTGCTTACCACGTAGACGAGATGCGATTTCAGTTGCTAGACGACCAAGAGTTTTACCTTCAGCGTCAACAACATACCAGTCACGTTTTACAGTTTCTGGTTTAGCAACGAAAGTTTTCATGCTAATTATTACCCAATTATTTAAATAGTTTCACTTACTAGAACCATCATATATTGATGATCCCTCTGTTAAGAGCCCAGTCATCACCCCTTCGAGTGGTTGGCACTCCTGGCTTTCGCCATCACAGGTACGGTGGGTCGCAAGATTATAGGGAAGGGTGTGGAAAAAATCACCTCTTTTCCTAAAAAAAAATGCATTTTTTTCTGATTAGCGAGAAATTAGGTCAAAAGCAGTCAATAAATCCTTATTATCCCTAATAACGTTATCTAATTATGTTTAATTCTCTAGGCTAAATGCGGCTTAGCAAGATAGTCATGGCTTTGCATTTCTGTCAGGCGTGAGCAACAACGTTTAAATTCAAACATGAGTCTCCCCTGCAGATAAAGCTGCTCCATCGGTACCGCAGCTGAAATTATCAAAGTAACGTTACGCTCATAGAATTCGTCAACCATGGCAATAAAACGTCTTGCTGCATCATCTTCTTGTACGGTAATTTGCGGTACGTTCGATAAAATCACCGTGTGATATAAACGTGCAATTTCCATATAATCGGTCTGGCTTCGCGCTGTTTGGCATAATTGATGAAAACTAAACTGAACAACCCCATCCGCTTCTCGCTCAGTCGTTAATTGTCGTCCATTAAGCGTGATTGTTTTATGCTCATAACGAGGTGCTGTCGTGAGCTGCTCAAAATAACGTTTCAGATCAGACTTCGCACTTTCATCAAGTGGAAAATGATAAATTTCAGCTTGCTCTAACGTACGTAAGCGATAATCAATACCCGCATCAACATTAACGATGTCACAGTGCTGCTCAATAAGCGCAATCGCAGGAAGAAAACGCGCACGTTGCAAACCATTTCGATACAACTCCTGTGGCGGAATGTTGGATGTCGCAACAAGGGTGATCCCACGTTTAAACAGTGCTTCAAACAAGGTACCAAGGATCATGGCATCGGTAATATCTGAGACAAAAAACTCATCAAAACAAATAATATCGGTCTCTTGTTTAAACTTATCAGCAACATGTTCTAATGGATTTTCAATACCATCGAGTCGTTTTAACTCAGTATGGACGCGATGCATAAAACGGTGAAAGTGCATCCGCGATTTTCGATCAAAAGGCAAACATTCATAGAATGTATCAACAAGGTAAGTTTTCCCTCGCCCAACCCCGCCCCAAAAGTACAAACCTTTCACTGGCATGATATCTGCTTGATTGTGATTAAGTTTAAATATTCGTTGAAGAAATGACGCTTTGGGTTCTGGTTTAGGTACTAGCATGCGATGGTATAAACCATCAAGATGGGAAACTGCATTCGCTTGTGCAGGATCAGCAAAGAAATCTGTTTGTTGTAAATCGAGTTGATACTTTTCTAATGGTGTCATCCTAAACACTACCTGTTTTATCCATGCTTATCTCTTAATTATGAGAGGATAATCAGCAACATTGCTCTTACATCTTATTTATTGAGTACCATGTCGCTTAACCTCACGGTATAGTATCGCGACAGCCATTATTGATAAACATTGATACACAAGTATTAGTACATACTGATAAGTCACAAGGAGTTTATTCATGACTATGACTTGGATTAGCGCAATTATTATTTTTTTAGCAGGGATCCTTGTTGGTGCTCTTGCCGTTCGCCTTACAAACAAAAGCGTACAACAACAAAAATCGCTTAAAAAAGAGCTTGATAAATCTAAGTACGAGCTAGAACAGTTCCGCCAAGAGCTTGTTGATCATTTTGCCCGTAGTGCAGATTTACTCGACAACGTAGCGAAAGATTACAGTAAGCTCTATGAGCATATGGCAAAAACATCCACCGAGTTAATGCCTAACTTACCTGCACAAGATAATCCTTTTGCTAAACGTATCACTAGCTTAGAAGCTGTGAAAGACAACGCCAATGATGATGAAAACATTGAGCAACCGCCACGTGATTACGCTAATGGCGCAACAGGTTTATTTAAGGGCGAAAATACGAGTGTGACGGAAGAAGAGAAAGCCCAACTACACGCAGAACCCAAAGCGAGCTAACCATCACATTATTCACAATCCACTCAATATTTATGCATCAAATAATGAATGTAAGTGAACTTTAGCTCCGGTTTTTATGTCTTATTCGTACTTGTAAAACCGGAGTTCAGTAATGATTAAAAAACCTTTGCTTGTTTTTAGTGCGTTAGCATTAGGTATCAGTTCTGTTATTACCCCAGTAACGGCTACCGCGGCTCTGCCTGCGTCCGTAAACAACCAATCACTTCCTAGTCTTGCGCCTATGCTGGAGCAAGTCACACCAGCTGTCGTGAGTATTGCAGTTGAAGGTAAACATGTGTCAAAACAACGTTTACCGGAATCATTTCGTTATTTCTTTGGCCCAGATTTCCCATCAGAGCAGGTACAAGAACGCCCATTTAGAGGGCTTGGCTCTGGCGTGATTATTGATGCTAAGAAAGGTTATATTGTAACGAACCATCATGTTATTGATGGCGCAGATCAAATTGCAGTACAACTTTCTGATGGTCGTGAAATTGATGCCAAGTTAATTGGTAGTGATGCAATGTCTGATATTGCTCTACTACAAATCGACAAGCCTGAAAACCTGAAAGAAGTAAAACTCGCTAACTCAGATAAGCTGCGTGTCGGTGATTTTGCGGTCGCTATTGGTAACCCATTTGGGTTAGGCCAAACCGTAACCTCAGGGATTGTTTCTGCACTTGGTCGTAGTGGTTTGAATATCGAAAACTTTGAAAACTTCATTCAAACTGATGCGGCAATTAATAGCGGTAACTCAGGTGGGGCTTTGGTTAACCTTAACGGTGAACTGATCGGTATTAATACCGCGATTGTTGGTCCTAACGGCGGTAACGTCGGTATCGGTTTTGCAATCCCATCGAATATGGTGCAGAGCTTAACTGATCAAATATTGGAATTTGGTCAAGTTAAACGCGGTATTTTAGGTGTTCAAGGTGGTGAACTCACCGCTGAGCTTGCAAAAACCTTTGGTTACTCCACTAACCACGGTGCATTTGTAAACCAAGTTATGCCTGACTCTTCAGCTGAAAAAGCAGGATTAAAAGCGGGTGATATCATTACCGAAGTTAATGGTACACCAATTAAAACCTTTAGTGAGTTACGAGCAAAAATTGCCACTATGGGCGCGGGTAAGACCCTGACATTAGGTGTTATTCGTGACGGCAAGAAGCAAAACTTCGATGTTACCCTAAAAGCGGCAAGTGACAATAAAGTGAAGGCTGATAACCTCCACCCAAGTTTAGCCGGAGCTGAATTTACCAATACGACAGCTTCCGATAAAGTGAAAGGCGTGAAAGTATCACAGCTCGATGAACGCTCAATTGCAGCCCGTTATGGTCTCCAAAAAGGCGATATCATCATTGGTTTAAACCGTAAGAAGATTAATAACCTTGGTGAATTGCGTAAAGCACTAGAAGAAAAGCCAAGCGTGCTCGCAATGGAAGTCAAACGTGGTGATAACGTATTGTACCTGATCATTCGATAATCTTACGTTTCTTCTATCATGTCATACAAAGTCAGGGCGATCTTAGCCCTGACTTTATTATTGGTCTCAATGAGTAGGAATGGTATTCTCCTTGCCATTATTCTCCCATTTTCTATTAAGGACTCTTGATGTTGGCATTTCTTGGTCGCTCTATTCTTCTCGGCCTTATCACAGCAGCTGTCATTCTGGTTGCTGTACCAAGTTTACGTCCATCATCTCCAGTATCTTTACCTCAACTTGATGATGCACCCACGCCATTATCTTTTAACTATGCCGTTAAACGTGCCTCACCTGCTGTTGTTAACATCTATAACCGCCGCTATGAAGATGACACCTCGAAACCAGATCCTGAGCTTATTACCCAAGGTCTTGGCTCGGGTGTGATCATGAGTGATAAGGGCTATATCGTCACTAACTACCATGTAGTAGCAAATGCAGATCAAGTGATCGTAGCACTACAAGATGGACGCATTTTAAATGCTCAGTTGATCGGCTTGGATCAACTAACGGATCTAGCGGTTTTAAAAATTCATGCTGATAACTTACCTGTGATCCCAGTCAACCCAGAATACAAAGCAACAGTGGGTGATGTGGTACTAGCTATCGGTAACCCATACAACTTAGGTCAAACCACCACTTTTGGTATTATTTCTGCTACGGGTCGCTCTGGTATGAGCTTCTATGGCCCTCAAGACTTCCTGCAAACCGATGCTGCAATCAACCGTGGTAATTCCGGTGGTGCACTGGTCAACACCCGTGGTGAGCTTGTGGGTATTAATACCGCCTCTTTCCAACAAGCAACAAATATTGAAACTTATGGGATCTCTTTTGCGATTCCTTACCAACTAACTATTAAGATCATGAAAAAGCTGATCGCCGATGGACGCGTGATCCGTGGTTGGATTGGGATTGAAGGACGTGAAATTAATCCTGTTATGGCACGCCTTTATGACGCGAACCAAGTCAACGGCATCATTGTGATCGGTATGAACCCGAATGGTCCCGCCGTAAAAGCTGGCTTTAAAAAGAATGATGTCGTGATTGAGATTGATGGTAAGCAAGTCACTAACGTGCAGAGTGTTAGGGATATCGTTACCGATATTCGCCCAGGTACACGTGTCAATGTGAAGATCTTACGTGACGGACAACCAATGATCATTCCTGTCACGGTCGCCAACCGCCCTGAATCTGAAAACAAACCAATGCGATAATACTCAGGTTTAGTTATAAAAAAACGCCTCACAATGTGAGGCGTTTTTATTATCGCAACTTAAATCAATTAAGCAGAGATACGTTCGATGTTCATGCCTAATGCACTGAACTTCTCTTCAATAAACTCGTAACCACGGTCGATATGGTAAATACGATCAACGATTGTCTCGCCTTTTGCAATGCTACCAGCAATGACAAGACTTGCTGATGCACGTAGATCCGTCGCCATTACCTGAGCACCACTTAAACCGTCAGTATCACCACAAATTACAGTGTTACCTTCGATTTCAGCATGAGCCCCCATACGAATTAGTTCAGGAATGTGCATGAAACGGTTTTCAAAAATCGTTTCAGTGATGATGCCTGTACCTTTCGCAACTAGGTTAAGTAGTGAGAATTGCGCTTGCATATCTGTTGGGAAACCTGGGTGTGGTGCTGTGCGGATGTTTACCGCTGTTAGCTCACGATCAGTCATATCTAAGCTGATCCAGTCATCACCACTTTCAACTAATGCGCCAGCTTCTTCTAGCTTAGCGAGTACCGCTTCCATTAGTTCAGGCTTGGTATTACGACAAACGATCTTACCGCCAGAAACAGCAGCAGCAACAAGGAAAGTACCCGTTTCAATACGATCAGCTACCACTTCATGGTAACCACCGCCTAAACGCTCAACACCTTCGATGGTAATCGTTGCAGTACCTGCACCTGTGATTTTTGCACCCAGTGCATTCAAAAATGCTGCAGTATCTTCAATTTCAGGCTCACGTGCTGCGTTTTCAATAACCGTTGTACCTTCAGCTAAGGTTGCTGCAGACATGATTGTTACTGTTGCGCCAACGCTCACTTTATCCATTACGATATGTGCGCCTTTTAGACGACCATCAACGGTTGCTTTAACGTAACCTTCGTCTAACGTGATCGTTGCACCTAACTGCTCTAGACCAACGATGTGTAGATCAACAGGGCGTGCACCGATAGCACAACCACCAGGTAGTGACACTTGACCTTGACCAAAACGCGCAACTAGAGGGCCTAATGCCCAAATCGACGCACGCATAGTTTTTACTAAATCATAAGGTGCACAAAACTCGTTAACGTCACTCGCATCAATATGCACAGAGCCATTACGCGACACTTTAACGCCTAGGCGAGAAAGCAGCTCCATTGTGGTGTCGATATCACGTAGCTTTGGCACATTCGCGATTTCTACAGGCTCTTCAGCAAGCAAAGCGGCAAATAAAATCGGCAATGCGGCATTCTTTGCGCCAGAAATGGACACTTCACCGCTTAGTGGACCACCGCCCTGAATACGAAACTTCTGCATCATTTACCTCGTTATAACGACATTAACTTCTTATCACGCGCCCACTCTTCTGGCGTGTATGTTTTGATAGTTAACGCATGAATGTCGTTTGCTGCAATTCGATCCATTAATGGACCATAAATAGTTTGTTGTTTTTTAACTCGGCTCATGCCGTCAAAAAGTGTACCCACTGCAATCACTTCGTAGTGGCTACCTTCACCTTTAACGATCACTTCATCAAGATCTAAGGCGGTTTCTAGAATTTGTTTAATCTCAGAGATTTCCACAAGCTATCCTCGCTACAACTCACTTCATGCAAGTTGCTAATATAGGTTCAACATGGCTCAAGCGTAATAATGTTTTTAGCTGCTCGGGCACATTAAGCAGTGTAAAGTCACATCCTGCGCTGCTTAACTGTTGGTGAAGATGTAATAGCATCACCATGCCAGCTGAGTCTACCCGACTCAAGCCACCCAGATCGAGCGATACCTTGTTTGAATCAGGCATCCACTCTTTTCTACGTAGCCAAAAGGCTGGCACTGTGTCACGTTCTAAACAACCTGACAAGCAATATTGGTCATTACCGAGAGCTTGCCAACTGATCTTATCCTGAGACATGATCATTTTTTCTCGATCTGAATCGGCTTAGCAGCAAGATCGCGTAGGCTCTGCGTTACCGCATCAATACCTTTAGTACGAAGCTCACCACTCCATTCGCTTTGTTTAGTCGAAATCATACTGACTCCTTCCGCAACCATGTCAAATCCTTGCCATTCTTTTGTCTTTTTGTTCAAACGTAGTTTGAAATCAAGACGAATAGGTGGACGTTGGTTATCGAGGATATCCACACGTACCGAGACAATGCTACGATCAGCAGGAATTGGTTTCGCAGGTTCAATCTGAATTTTTTGGTTGGTGTATTGAGTTAAAACTTGTGCGTAAGAAGCCACAAGGTAGTCTGTGAATGCTTTAGTGAATGCATCACGCTGTGCCACCGTTGCTTTCTTTAGGTTATTGTTACCTAACACTTTATAAGCAGCATAACGCGCATTGATGTATGGCAGTAATTCCTGCTTAACAATAATACGTAATTCTTCTGGGTTTGCTTGGATCTTTGGTTGTTCAGCTTTTAAAGTTTGAAATAGCTTCGCTGACACTTTATCCATCATTGTGTATGGATTAGTTTGCTCTACTGTTGCTGCTTGAGCCAACATTGGTAGGGCAAGAAAAGCCAGTATTAGGCATCGTAAAAATTTCATGGGTGCTCCTAGTCTTTTTTGTCGCCGCCAATGCTATAAAGCACTTGGCCAATCATATCTTCTAATACTAACGCAGATTTAGTGTCTTCAATAAGATCACCGTTATGCAGCATATCTACATCTTCATCAATAAATCCTGGTGAAATACCAAGATACTGCTCACCTAATAAACCTGAAGTTAAGATAGAGGCTGAGCTGGTTTCAGGAAAGTAACCAAACTTTTTGTTAATCGCTAACGTCACCATTGGAACATAGGTTTCTTTATCCAAGGTAATTGCCGTCACTTCACCAACAGTCACGCCACCTACTTTCACCGGTGAACGTACTTTTAAACCGCCAATATTATCGAAATGTGCTTTTAAGGTGTATGTTTCACTGCTGCCAAAGTTTTGCACATTCGCTACTTTGAATGCTAATACCAATAATGCAGCAATGCCGGCTAGCATAAATACGCCAACCCATAATTCTAGTCGTTTATTTTGTTGCATGCTTTTATCCACTTAATCTGTTTTGCCACGCCGACAACGATATCGACAATCCTTTTTACCTAGCTGCCAAACATCAGCGCGGTCAAAATAAAATCTAAGCCCAAAACGGCGAGTGATGAATTAACAACGGTGCGTGTTGTCGCTCGGCTGATCCCTTCAGAGGTTGGCACCGCATCGTAACCATTAAAGACTGCAATCCAAGTTACTGTGATTGCAAAGACAACAGCTTTAATAATGCTATTACCAATGTCATAGCTAAAGTTCACCGATGATTGCATCACGGACCAGAAACTACCGTAATCAATCCCTTTCCAGTCAACACCAACGATCTGTGCGCCCCATAAGCCGACCACACTGAACATTAATGCTAACAATGGCATCGAGATCACGCCCGCCCAAAAACGTGGGGCAATCACACGACGTAGTGGATCAACCGCCATCATCTCCATACTAGAAAGCTGCTCTGTGGCTTTCATCAAACCAATTTCAGCGGTCAAAGCAGAGCCTGCACGTCCAGCGAACAATAACGCAGTCACAACAGGTCCTAACTCACGTAATAGTGATAACGCTACCATCTGACCTAAACTGGTTTCAGCACCAAAATCTGCCAGCACGATATAGCCTTGCAGACTCAATACCATGCCAATAAACAGACCTGACACTAAAATAATCGCCATTGACAACACACCTACTGAGTAGAGTTGCTTCATCAATAACGGAAACATTTTTATAGGCTGAGGCTTACTGACCAATGCCCCAAACAACATGAGCGTTGCCCGCCCCATGGTTTGGCATTTATCAATACCGCTTCGCCCTATACGAGCTATCGCATTAACAATCATTTTGCTCATTATCCATGTAATTACCGATGTATCTGACACATCGAGCTAAATGCTTAACCAAAGAGATCTTGTTCTAACGGCTGAGCGGGGAATTTAAATGGTACTGGTCCATCAGCATCACCATCAAGGAACTGACGAACCCGTGGATCGGGATTATCACGTAGCTCTTGTGGCGTACCACTACCGATAATCTTTCCGCCCGATAGCAGGTAAACATAATCAGCAATACTCATCACTTCAGGCACATCGTGTGAAACCACCACTGATGTCATACCCAATGCTTTATTTAAGCTACTGATCAATTCAACCAGCACACCCATGGTGATCGGATCTTGACCAACAAACGGCTCATCGTACATCATCAACTCTGGATCAAGAGCAATGGCACGCGCCAATGCTGCACGACGTGCCATACCACCTGATAGCTCATTCGGCATTAATTCTGCCGCCCCTCGTAAGCCAACTGCTTCAAGCTTTAATAACACTAAACTGCGCAGTAAGTCTTCCGGTAAATCGGTGTGCTCTCGTAGTGGAAATGCAACGTTATCAAACACATTCATATCGGTAAAAAGCGCGCCCGATTGAAATAGCATGCTCATACGTTTACGTGCTTGATACAAATCACGTCGACTTAACGTTGGTATATTCCATTCATCAAACCAAACCTCACCTTTTTCTGGTGTGATTTGACCGCCAATCAAGCGTAATAATGTGGTTTTACCAATCCCCGATGGCCCCATGATAGCGGTGACTTTTCCTCTTGGCACATCAAGGGAGATATCATCAAAAATGTATCGTTCACCACGAGAAAAAGTAAGATTTTTAATCGAAACCAGTATATCGCTTTTAGCCATTGCTTCGTATTCGCCTCTATTTACTGGTGATTCTTTATGAAATACCGATAATTATTTTAAAAATCAGCCAACTAAAAATTAATCACATAAAAACTATCATCATTATGTGAAGAAATATTATAGCCGACGATGATAAGGAGAATAAATCACCAACTCAAGTTAGTCGGCTTATCTCCCAGCTATTTTTGTTTATTTAACAATCATTGCAGCGGCTTTCATCAATAGGTATCCCTATTTATCTCTTCTGCTACGCCTTTAGTTTTATTTCAACTCTATAATTGTACGCTATTCATAATATTCAAAAAACCAGATAAAAAGAGTGTGCTTTACAAGCCTAAGATAAGAAATTCATCTTATTTGCTATTTTCACATCTAAATGCAGCGAATGAGAGAATTAGTCATTTGTTATACTTCCCTTTTGCGTTGCTAACCGTCAAAATTAGCCGCAAAGATCAAATACGACTTAACGATTGATTCACTTCCATCGTTCCAACGTGCCATTTTTAAAAGGGATTAGAATGCTCGAAGCCATTGTGTTGCTCTGTGTAGGGTTAGTTTTATTAGTGTGGAGTGCAGACAGGCTTGTCTATGGTGCAGCCGCACTTGCACGCAATTTTGGTGTTGCGCCGCTTGTGATCGGTATGACTATCCTCGCAATGGGCTCATCGGCTCCAGAAATGATGGTTTCAGCCACAGCAGCACTTGCAGGTAAAACAGATACTGCCGTCGGTAACGTACTGGGCTCTAACATTGCCAATATTGCTCTTATTTTAGGTATCACTGCGCTACTTAAACCGCTTTCTATCAGCTCTACGATTATTCGCCGTGAATTGCCTTTAATGCTAGGTGTTACTGTTATTGCTGGCTTATTACTTTGGGATAACTATCTAGGGCGTATGGAAGGTGCTTTCCTTGCCGTCCTATTTATTCTATTCCTGCTTGCGATGCTAAAAATTAGTCGAGCAAATAAAAACGACCCATTAATGGAAAACCAAGAAGAAGAAATTCCCACCGGCGTTAGTAACTCATCAGCATTAATTTGGGTCTTTATCGGCTTAGGTCTACTTCTTTATTCTTCTGATATGGTGGTAGAGTCAGCGGTTACTATCGCTAAATACTTTGGTATGAGTGATTTAGTAATTGGTTTAACCATTATTGCTGTTGGTACTAGCTTGCCAGAACTGGCCGCTTCCATCGCTAGTATCTACAAAGGTGAAGATGATATGGCGGTAGGTAATATTATCGGCTCCAACGTCTTTAATATCCTTGCTGTGATGGGGATCCCGGGTCTTCTTAATCCATCCGTATTAAGCCCACTTGCGATGAGCCGTGATTTTTATGTCATGTTAGCGCTTTCTGTATTGCTATTGCTGATGGCTCTTGGTAAACGTCGTCGTATCAATCGTGTTGAAGGTGGTATTTTGGTTATTTGCTTTATTGCCTACCAAGCCTACCTATTCTTAAACGTTTCCGCATAATGGAGAATTTTCAGATGTCTCGCTCCTTTGACTTTTGTCGTCATGGTAAACAAGTGTTGGATATAGAAATCCAAGCACTACAAAACATCAGCCATTACATTGACGACAGTTTTCATCAAGCCTGTCAGCTCGTCTTAGACTGCCAAGGTAAAGTCATTGTGATGGGAATGGGAAAATCTGGTCATATCGGGCGTAAATTAGCAGCAACGCTAGCCAGTACTGGTACGCCTGCCTTTTTTGTTCATCCAGGAGAAGCCAGCCACGGCGATCTGGGGATGATCAAACAAGAAGACGTCGTTATCGCGATCTCCAATTCCGGTGAAGCCTCTGAAATCCTTGCTCTTTTACCTGTTATCAAACGCCTAGGTATTCCTATGATCAGCATGACAGGTAAACCAAACTCCAGCATGGCGAAAATGGCGATTGTGAATTTACAAATCACCGTTGAAAAAGAAGCCTGTCCACTGAACTTAGCGCCGACATCAAGCACCACTGCAACACTCGTGATGGGTGATGCCTTAGCCATTTCTGTAATGGAAGCCCGTGGCTTTACCGCTGATGATTTTGCTCTCTCTCATCCTGGTGGTGCATTAGGACGTAAATTATTAATGCGCATTGCTGATGTCATGCATAGTGGTGAAATGCTGCCTATTATTGAAGAAACTGCCAGCATCAAAGATGCTTTACTTGAGATCTCACGAAAAGGCTTAGGTATGACAGCTATAGTCAATGCTCAGCAAGAGCTAAGTGGCATCTTCACCGATGGTGATTTACGTCGCCTACTTGATAAACATATTGATATTCATACCACGAGTATTGGTGATGTCATGTCACGTAACCCACAAACGATCTCCCCTCAGTTACTGGCAGCAGAAGGCCTAAAAATCATGGAGGATCGTAAAATTAATGGGTTATTGGTGACCGAAAATAATCAACTTGTTGGGGCGCTCAACATGCATGATTTATTAAAAGCAGGCGTGATGTAGTAGCATACGCAGGCAAATTGCGTAACGCATAAGAATAATGAAATATGATAAAGGCTTAAGTCTATGACTTTAAAAAGGCTACTCTATGTACTTCTCGCAGTATTTTGTGCATGGTTAGGCTATTACCAACTAGAACAGCATTGGCAAAAAGAAAATCAGGTGAAGCCTGATGATGAAAAGCCAGTATTTATTGGTAATGATATTAGCAATACAACATTTGATCTTTCAGGTATCCGCAGTTACCAGATCGACTCAGATCATCTTGAATACTTTGAGAAAAGTGGTCAAACCGACTTTGTTAAACCTGTACTGTGGGTATTTAAAGACGGCAGCAATGCGGAATGGCGTATTAGCGCAAATACCGCCATGCTAGACAACAAAAACATTCTGAACCTTCATGGCAATGTACGTATGTTTAACTTATTGCCAGATTCAGATATTCAAGTGATCAAAACCGATAACTTGCAATTGAATATTGAAACGCAAGATTTTAATACTCAAGACCACGTCACCATTACCGGCCCCGCTTTCCAAAACCAAGGCGACGGTATGACAGGTAATATGAAGCGTAAAGTAGCTAAACTCTTAAAGAATGTGAAAAGTAGATATGAACCGAATCAAAATTAGTGCTCTACTATGCTTATTATGTGTCAGCGCACCGTCTTGGGCATTAAAAAGTGATACTAAACAACCTATTAATATTGACTCTGATAGCCAAGAAATCGATGTGCAAAACAACATCGCAACCTTTACTGGCAATGTAAAACTGCGCCAAGGCACCATTGATATTCGTGCTAACAAAGTTGTGGTAACACGACCTAACAGTCAATCTAAAGATCAAACCATTGTCGCTTATGGTAACCCAGCCACCTTCCATCAAATCATGGATGACGGTAAACCTATCGACGGTGAAGCGCTAAAAATGCGTTATGAAACCAAAACCGAATTCTTGAAGATGACAGACAAAGCGGTTTTAAACCAAGACGGCAGTGAGATTAAAGGTAACGTCATCACTTATAAAATTGATGAGCAGCGTTTAGTCGCGAAAAGTGGCGATAATGAGCGTGTTACTACTGTCATCCAACCAAATCAATTGAACAATAACAAGAAATAAACAGTATCTATGGCTATTCTAAAAGCTGAACACCTCGCAAAGAGCTACAACGGACGTAAAGTTGTTTCTGATGTTAGCCTTGAGGTTGAATCTGGAAAAATTGTGGGCCTACTCGGTCCAAACGGTGCTGGTAAAACGACATCGTTTTATATGATTGTGGGTCTTGTTGCTCGCGATGAAGGAAGCATCACTATTGATGGTGAAGATATTAGCCTTCAACCTATGCATAATCGTTCACGCATGGGTATTGGTTATCTTCCTCAGGAAGCATCCATCTTCCGCCGTTTAAGTGTTTACGATAACTTAATGGCAGTACTACAGACCCGTAAAGAGTTAACGAAAGAACAGCGCCAAGACAAAGCTGAAGATTTGTTAGATGAATTTAATATTCAGCATATTCGTAACAGCTTAGGTCAGGCACTTTCAGGTGGTGAACGACGCCGTGTCGAAATTGCACGTGCACTTGCCGCTAACCCAAAATTTATTTTACTTGATGAGCCTTTTGCTGGTGTTGACCCAATCTCCGTGATCGACATCAAAAAGATCATTGAACATTTACGTGATCGTGGGCTTGGTGTCTTAATAACAGACCATAATGTAAGGGAAACACTTGATGTCTGTGAACATGCGTATATCGTAAGTCAAGGGCATCTTATTGCGAATGGTACACCTGAGCACGTTCTTAACGATGAACATGTTAAACGTGTTTACCTAGGTGATCAGTTCCGTCTATAACCCACAGATAGGTCTGCGATTGAAGAAAAAGCCACAGTATAAAAATAATAACGACAAGGTATATCTACGTTAATGAAAACTTCGCTCCAGCTTAAGCTAGGCCAACAACTGGCCATGACGCCGCAGCTACAGCAAGCCATTCGACTGCTGCAGCTTTCCACTTTGGATCTCCAACAGGAAATCCAAGAAGCACTCGATGGTAACCCATTGTTAGAGCTGGAAGAGAATGAAGATCTTTCAACAACGGACGATAAAGCTGCGGCTGATTCAGCAAAAGATGACATATCAGACAATATTGATGACATTGAAAGTTTTGATACTGCCGATGTCATTGAAACCCATGAAATGCCAGAAGATCTTCCTGTCGATACAACATGGGATGATGTCTACAGCGCAGGCACTGGTAACACAGGCATTGCCCTTGATGATGATGTGCCTGTTTATCAAGGCGAAACCACCGAATCTCTTCAAGACTACTTAATGTGGCAAGTTCACTTAACACCATTTAGTGAAACCGATTTAGCCATCGCCACAGCCATCATTGATGCAGTTGACGAGAAAGGTTACCTTTCTTGTTCTACTGAAGACATTTTGGACAGTTTTGAAGATGAAGAAATCGAACTTGATGAAGTAGAAGCCGTATTGAAACGCGTTCAACAGTTCGATCCTCTCGGTGTGGCTTCACGTAACTTGCAAGAGTGTTTGTTACTCCAATTAGCAACCTACCCATCGGATACTCAGTGGCTCGCAGAAGCAAAAATGCTGTTAACCGAGCATATTGATCTACTGGGTAATCGTGATTACCGCCAGTTAATGCGTGATACCAAATTAAAAGAGTCCGATCTCAAAGCGATAATGGCACTGATCCACTCGCTTGATCCTCGTCCGGGTAATCGCGTGATCAGTACAGATACAGAGTACGTGGTGCCTGATGTATCTGTATTTAAAGACCACGGCAAATGGGTCGTCACTATCAATCCAGATAGCGTGCCACGCATCAAGGTTAACGAACAATACGCTGCGCTAAGCAAAAATACGCGCAATAGTGCTGATAGCCAATTCATTCGTACTCACCTTCAAGATGCGAAATGGCTGATCAAAAGCTTAGAAAGCCGAAATGAAACATTACTTAAAGTGGCTCGCTGCATTGTCGAACATCAGCAAGACTTCTTTGAGTATGGCGAAGAAGCGATGAAACCTATGGTGTTAAATGACATCGCGCTTGCCGTAGAAATGCATGAATCCACCATATCTCGAGTGACTACGCAGAAATACATGCATACACCTCGAGGTATTTTTGAATTGAAATACTTCTTCTCAAGTCATGTCAGTACGGATAACGGTGGCGAATGTTCGTCGACTGCAATCCGCGCACTGGTGAAGAAACTTGTTGCTGCTGAAAACCAAGCGAAGCCATTAAGTGATAGCAAAATTGCGACACTGCTAGCTGAGCAAGGGATCATGGTTGCAAGGCGTACTATCGCTAAGTACCGTGAATCTCTAGGTATTCCGCCATCGAATCAGCGAAAACGTCTGATCTAAACTACTCGTTCAGATCCAACAAAAGGAAGATGTCTATGCAAATCAATATTACAGGGCACCATGTTGATGTAACCGATTCTCTACGTGAGTATGTCTTAGCCAAGTTTGAAAAACTTGAACGCTTCTTCGATAAAATCAATAATGTGCAAGTCATTCTTAATGTTGAAAAACTTCAGCAAATTGCAGAAGCTACCCTGCATATTAACGCAGGGGAAATCCACGCAAAGGCGGATTCTGAAAATATGTATGCCGCGATTGATGAATTGACTGATAAACTCGTTCGCCAATTAAACAAACACAAAGATAAGCTCAACAGCCACTAAACTATGCAACTTAGTCATGTATTGAGCCTGGACTGCACAAAAAGTGCAGTCCCTTGCTCCAGCAAAAAGCGCGCACTAGAACTTATTAGTGAGATCGCTGCTGCTCATCTCGATCAAAATCCACAACCTTTATTTGAATGTATGCTCAACCGTGAAAAGATGGGCACTACAGGCATTGGTAATGGTATTGCTATCCCACATGGACGTATCAGTAACAGCGAGCAAGCTGTTGCCGTATTAGTTCAGTGCCAAGAGCCGATTGATTTTGATGCGATAGATAACCAACCCGTTGATCTGCTGTTCGCTCTTTTTGTTCCAGAAGATCAATGTAAAGAACACCTTAAAACCCTTGCAAGCATGGCTGAGAAACTCGGCAATAAGCAAGTGTGTAAACAGCTTCGTAATGCCAAAAACGATCAAGAGCTGTATCAGATCCTAACCGATGAATCATAATCTCCTGCTTCATATCCCTAATTCCGAGGTAAATAAACCATGATGTTGATGGTTGTCAGTGGCCGCTCTGGTTCTGGAAAATCTGTCGCCCTACGTGTACTTGAAGATCTCGGCTATTACTGTGTCGATAATCTTCCAGTGAATTTACTACCACAGTTTATTCATGATATCGCCCATACCGAGCAAGACATTGCTGTTAGCATCGATGTCCGAAACATGCCGCAACAACCAGGTGAAGTAGAACGTATTCTAAAGTCTCTGGAAAAAGACATTGATGTGAATGTTATTTTCCTTGATGCCGATGATAAAGAATTGGTGAAACGCTACAGCGAAACACGTCGCTTACATCCTTTGTCTCGCCAGAATATGACGCTAGAGCAAGCAATCACCACTGAGCACCAACTGCTAGGCGATCTCAAAGAGCATGCAGATCTGGTGATCGACACCACTAACAAATCCATTCATGATTTAAGCGAAACAGTACGCTCTCGTGTGTTAGGTAGAGAAGCCAAAGAACTGATTCTGGTGTTTGAATCATTCGGCTTTAAACACGGTTTACCCTCAGATGCCGACTACGTATTTGATGTGCGTTTCTTGCCAAACCCTCACTGGGTACCGGAATTAAAACCGCAAACAGGGCTAGACCAAGGTGTTAAAGATTTTCTATCCAGCCATAGTGAAGTCAACCAGCTAAATTACCAAATCCGCAATTTCATCGAAACTTGGCTACCAATGCTGGAGAAAAACAACCGCAGTTATGTCACTGTTGCCATTGGCTGTACTGGCGGTCAACATCGCTCTGTTTATATTGCGCAGTCTCTTGCAGATTACTTTGAGCATCAAGGGCAACAAGTCCAAGTTCGCCACCGCACATTAGAAGAGAAACGATGACAGTCCAACGCGAATTATTCATTAAAAACCGCTTAGGCTTACACGCACGCGCTGCCATTAAGCTGGTTGAGCTAGCACAAAGCTTTAGTGCCGTGATCACCGTCAGTAACGACGATGTCTCAGCCACAGCCGACAGTGTAATGGGACTTTTAATGCTTGATTCTGCACAGGGCCAAAAAATTATGGTTAGCGCAGAAGGTGATGATGAAACCGCTGCACTAGAAGCCATTTCTGCATTAATCGAAGCTGGATTTGATGAAGAGAGTTAATGCTCTCTTTATCATATGACGATAAAATAGCTTACCGTATCTCTACTCTATGTTTCTTATACGTAAAAACTCTCGAACACATCTAAAATTCCGCTCCGATTACCGCTATTATTAATAACTCTGTAGGCAACAGGCGATAACTTTTCGTTTTAAGCGCCAAGCAATTGTATATACCGCATGTGTCTGAGGGATAAATTCACTGTTCAGACGTAAATCATATGAGACAAAAGCTAGGTTATTACGTTAAAATTCAGCTTATTGCGCCATCAAAATATAAGTGGGCCTAATACCTATGGCGGATGTATTAGAACAAGATCAAACCCATCAACGACTTCAAGAAGTTAATACAGCTTTAGAAAATGGCATGTTTGTCCATGTTCGCCGACTCCTACAAGATATGGAGCCGGAGGATATTGCACATCTATTAGAAGCCTCACCTCCTAAAGAGCGTCAAGTGCTATGGCAACTGACGGATCCGGAAGAGCAAGGTGAGATCCTTGATGAACTGTCTGAAGATGTAAAAGATGGCATCGTCTCGCAAATGGAGCCAGAAAAACTGGCAGCTGTTACCGAGGGGATGGAAACCGATGACGTTGCTTACGTATTACGTAGCCTTCCTGATGATCGCTATCAAGAAGTACTGGCGCAAATGGATGCCACCGATCGTCATCGTATCGAAAAAGCGTTAGCGTATCCTGAAGATACCGCTGGCGGTATGATGAGTACCGATTTCATTACCATTCGTGGTGATGTAACCGCAGATGTGGTTTTACGTTACCTACGTATGCGCGGTGAGCTTCCTGAAGCTACCGATGCACTCTATGTGGTTGATGAAAATGAAGCTCTGATCGGTCATTTATCACTGGCAAGCCTGATCACAACGCAACCTGATGTTGAGATCAAAGACGTGATGGAAGATGCCGATGAAGCGATCCCTGTTGATATGGCAGACAGTGAAATTGCCAACCTGTTTGAACGCCGTAATTGGGTATCAGCGCCAGTTGTCGATGAAAATAATCACCTGTTAGGTCGTATTACCATCGATGACGTGGTTGATATTATCCGTGAAGAAGCTGAACACTCAATGATGAGTATGGCGGGTATGGATGATGACGAAGATACCTTTGCGCCCGTTATTAAATCAGCGAAAAGTCGTAGTATTTGGTTAGGTGTTAACGTACTAACTGCCTTGGCTGCAGCCTCTGTTTCCAACATGTTTGAAAACACTTTACAGCAGATGGCGACCGTAGCCGTATTAATGACTATCGTTCCATCAATGGGCGGTGTAGCAGGTAACCAAACTGTCGCACTGGTTATTCGTGGTTTAGCTGTCGGTCACATTGGTGATACCAACACCCGTTGGTTACTGAGTAAAGAAGCTCGAGTCGGTTTAATTAATGGCTTTGTATGGGCTTTAATTATTGGTGCCGTAGTGGTGATCTGGAAAGGCAGTTTAATGCTCGGTGCCATTATGGCAGGAGCAATGCTGGCTAACTTATTTGTCGCAGGTGTTGCTGGGGTATTGATCCCAATTGGCTTGAAGAAGCTCAAGATAGATCCAGCGCTTGCTGGCGGTATGGCATTAACTACCTGTACCGATATTGTCGGCTTAATGGTGTTCCTTGGCCTTGCCACTATCTTTATCACACCATAACAGATGATGACATTCATCAGATAAACAAAAAGCCCGGATCAATGATTCGGGCTTTCTTCTTTCTATGGTTTGCTATTCATTACAATGAATATTACTCACCAGCAATCTTCATTGAATCTAGCAACATAGAACCAGTTAAGATCTGGCTGCGTGTTTCCGTATCATTACCAATCGCCACAATGTTTTGCATCATATCTTTAAGGTTACCCGCAATAGTGATCTCTGATACTGGGAATTGGATCTGACCATTTTCAACCCAGAAACCTGCCGCACCACGAGAATAATCACCTGTGACAATGTTCACGCCCTGACCCATTAACTCGGTGACTAATAAACCACGATCCATCTTCTTCAGCATTTGCTCGAAGCTTTCACCGGTCGATTTCACCATCCAGTTATGAATACCACCAGCATGACCTGTTGGCTGCATATTCATTTTACGAGCAGCATAGCTAGTTAGAAGATAAGTCTGTAACACACCATCTGTAATGATTTCACGATCATAAGTCGCTAAACCTTCGCTATCAAACGGGGTACTTGCCATCCCACGCAAGATATGTGGGCGCTCGCTAATATCTAACCATTCTGGAAAGATTTGCTCGCCTAACTTATCAACTAAAAACGACGATTTACGGTATAGGTTAGCGCCGCTAATCCCCATCACAAGATGACCAAACAAACCCGTTGCTACATCAGCAGCAAACATCACAGGTGCTTCACGAGTTGTTAGTTTTTGTGCATCAACACGGCCTACAGTACGCTCTGCCGCATGACGCCCCACACGCTCTGGCGTCCATAAATCCGATGCAATGCGAGAAGTGGTGTAGCTGTAGTCACGCTCCATCTCACCATTTTTGCCTTTCGCAATCACACAACAGCTAATGCTGTGACGGCTAGATGCGTAACTTGCCAACATGCCATGACTGTTACCGTAAACACGCACACCATAATGGCTATCGTAACTTGCACCATCACTTTGCTTAATACGAGGATCGTACGCTAGTGCGGCTTCTTCTGCGGCAATGGCAATCGATGCTGCGCGATCAGGCTCTGGCTCATCAGGATGGAAAAGATCCAGATCAGGAATATCATGCGCCATTAGCTCTTTCGGGCCAGGACCTGCAAACGGATCTTCTGACGTATAATTGGCAATATCTAGTGCCGCCGCCACTGTTTGAGCAATCGCCGCTTCACTGAGATCTGATGTTGATGCACTGCCCTTGCGATTTCCGCGATAAACAGTGATCCCCAATGCGCCATCACTATTAAATTCAACATTTTCAACATCACACATACGTGTAGAGACGCTGATCCCTGTTGTTTTGTTAATGGCTACTTCGGCGGCATCCGCTTGTTTACCGGCGACTTCTAGCGCTTTCGCGACAGCGGCTTCCAGTTCAACTCGCTGCTGGGCTACCTGTTCTCTTACGTCCATACAATCACTTAAGGTTAGGGTTTTGCTTATTGGTTATAGAATAATGTAATTTACGCCCAAAATCGTTATTAAACTGATAAAATAGAGCTATTGATAGTGTTAGTGAGCCCATTATGAGCCGTAAAAACAAAAAAGCCCCTTGGGATGAAGAAGAGGAAATCATCTGGGTTAGTAAATCCGAGATGAAACGCGACATGGATGCGCTACAAAAAATTGGTGAAGAGTTAGTGGAATTAAAGCCCAATGCTCTTGCTAAAATGCCTCTTGATGATGACATGATGACTGCAGTAAAAGATGCGCAGCGCTTCAACAAAGAAGCACGTCGTCGTCAGCTTCAATACATCGGTAAGCAAATGCGCTTAATCGATATTGAGCCAATCCAAGCGGCATTAGACAAGCTACGTAACAAGCACTCTCAGCACACGGTTGCGCTGAAAAAGCTTGAACAAAAGCGTGATAAGCTAATTGAAAATGGCGACAGCATGATCAACGCCATTTTAGTTGATCACCCAGATGCTGATCGTCAGCACTTACGTCAGCTTGTTCGTACAGCGACCAAAGAAAAGGCACAGGAAAAACCAGGTAAAGCTTACCGTGAGATTTTCCAATACCTTAAATCTTTATACCTAGAAGACTAAGTCAGTCTTGAGCTAGATAGTAAAAAAACAAAAAAGCCAGCAAATTTTTGCTGGCTTTTTCTTTATCACGATAACAACAGGCTTTATTCAGTACCGCCCACTGTCATTGAATCGATTTTCAGTGTCGGCTGACCCACACCAACAGGAACGCTTTGACCTGCTTTACCACACACACCAACACCACGATCGATATCTAAATCATTACCAACCATAGAGACTTGCTGCATGGCTTCAATACCACTACCAATTAAGGTTGCCCCTTTGATTGGGCGAGTGATCTTACCGTTTTCAATTAAGTAAGCTTCAGATGCAGAGAACACAAACTTACCAGAGGTAATATCAACCTGACCACCACCAAAGTTTGGCGCATAAATACCTTTCTTCACGCTTGAGATGATCTCTTCTGGCGTATGCTCACCCGGTAGCATGTAGGTATTTGTCATACGCGGCATAGGTAAGTGTGCGTAAGATTCACGGCGACCGTTACCTGTCGGTGCGACACCCATTAGACGAGCATTAAGCTTATCTTGCATGTAGCCTTTTAGCTTACCGCCTTCTACCAATACATTGTATTGCGCAGGTGTTCCTTCATCATCGATGTTTAATGAACCACGACGATCAACCAAGGTACCATCATCCACAATTGTACATAGCGATGACGTCACTTGCTCACCAAGCTGACCAGAGAACATGGATGAACCTTTACGGTTAAAGTCACCTTCTAAACCATGACCAACCGCTTCGTGCAATAGCACACCCGGCCATCCAGCACCTAATACCACAGGCATAGTGCCCGCAGGTGCCGCTTCTGCTTCAAGGTTCACTAGAGCTTGGCGAATCGCTTCATCAGCAAAGTGCAGCGCTTGGCTCTTACCATCCGTTTCAACTAAAAACGCTTCGTAGCCATAACGACCACCACCACCTGCACTCCCACGCTCGCGCTTGTCACCTTTTTCTACTAATACGCTGATTGATAAACGAACTAATGGACGAATATCGGCAGCGTAGGTGCCATCAAGAGCGGCCACTAATACTTCTTCGTATACACCATTAATGCTAACAGACACTTCTGTTACCAATGGCTCTTTAGTACGAATGTAGCGATCGATCTCTTCCAACAATGCGATTTTTTGGAATTTATCTAAGCTACCCAGAGGGTTAACTGGCGCATAAATGCCTGATGTGGTTAATGGGCTAAAGGTTTGTACTTTGCCATTACCGCCTTGGCGCACAATACCACGTGCCGCTTTCGCACTTTGAGTTAAGGCTAATTGATTAATTTGATCTGAATAGGCAAAACCGGTTTTCTCACCAGCAACTGCGCGTACACCAACACCACGATCGATATTAAATGAACCATCTTTAATGATGCTGTCTTCCAGCACCAGAGACTCATGCCAGCAAGATTGGAAATAAATATCAGCATAATCCACATCTCTTGCGGCAATGATACCTAAGATGTTGTGCAGTTCATCACGGCCCAGACCTGATTGGTCTAGCATGGTATTTTCTACGGTGTTAAGGGTCATTAATTTGCTCTTAAATTATTTAGCGCGGTTGAACACAAAATTTAGCGTGTTCAGCAACTGGCATATTAGCGCGGATCTTTGCAGATAATTGTAAATCAATATTGGCAGTCAGAACACCTGTGCCTTGCTGCTGACAGGCAACAATTTGTCCCCAAGGATCAATTATCATCGAATGTCCCCAGGTTTCTCGCTTCTCATTGTGCTCTCCCCATTGCGCTGCCGCAATCACCCAACACTGAGTTTCAATCGCACGCGCACGCAGTAACACTTCCCAATGGGCTTTACCTGTGAGTTTAGTAAAGGCGGCTGGTACCACGATGATATCGGCACCTTGAGCACGTAATTCGCTATACAGCGCAGGGAAACGGACGTCATAGCAAATCGACATACCGATGTTACCGTAAGGCGTCGCAACCACTTTAATCTCATCACCTGCTTTGAATGTATCTGACTCACGGTAGCTATGGTGCTTATCTGCAACATCCACATCAAACATATGCAGTTTACTGTAATGCTCTTTTAACTGACCTTTATCGTCATAAAGTAGGCTAGTTGAAGTGATTGTGCCGTCAGGCTGAAGAATGGGCATAGAGCCTAGCAGTAGCCAAATTCCCAATTTACCCGCAAGCTCCGAGAGCGCTGTTTGCATCGGGCCATCATTTAAAGGCTCAGCCCATTGCTGGTAATCTTCTCTGCTACCAAATACCAGTGTATTTTCTGGCGTAACTACTAGTTTAGCGCCTTGTAGCTGAAGTCCTTTCACCTTCTTTTTTAACTTACTTAAGTTATGCTCAGGATCGGCTCCCGAATTCATTTGTACTAAACCAATCTTCGCCATGAAATGCTCCCTGAACTATACCTAATAACATTAAGCTTTCGCTAAATAACAAATCGTAATACCTTGTTGTACCACTGATAGAAATTAACGCAACTGATTCATTCTAAAGCTATTCTTCTGGTACTGAATATTCACCGGATAATCGTGAACGCTCAAGCACTTTTGGTGCATCAATCGGCCCTGTCACTTGGTAATTCACTTGGGTGATCACATCTAAAACAGGGGATAACACCGTTGAAATCGCAAACACATACAAGGCTGTTTGTGGTGCAACCGCAAAGGCCGTTAATACCGGTAAACCTGAGGTGAAATCGGGGATAAATTTCACATTGGCATCCACCGTTTCATTAATCAAATTGACCTTACCTTTAATATACATATCTCCTGCCAGTGCCTGCATTTTGATATTGTCACTATGGAAAATACCTTGCTTGATCACACCCGCCCCTTGGATATAGTTAAACGCTAAGCCATTATCAAACACGCCTGAGAAATCGAGCTGCATCTTACGAATAATCGAATCTAGACTAAACAACCCCAATAATCGTCCAGCACCAAATGCGCCACTCACAAGCCCTTTACCAATATCAGTGGTCACTTTGCCATTTAGCGTGCGTCGCTCCATCGCCCAAGGCGAGCCTAACCACGATGATGACACCTGAGTATTAAATGATGCATTTTGCACACCACCTTCAATACCAAAACGATGAAGCAGATCAGAGCTGTTTTTACCTTTTATCGTAAAATCGAGATCGGTATGGTTTCGATCATCTTTAAAAGCCCAACGACCATTGGCGTCTAAACTGATATTACCAGCACTGACTGATAGTTTTTTCAGTGTTAATGCATTCGGTGATTTGGTAATGGCTGCGCTCACTTGCCCTAATCGATAACCTTGTAACCACGCATCAGAAACCGTCAGATCAATGGCTGGGATCGAAGCCATAATATGACGATCAGCATCTGTAACCATTGGTGATGATAATCGCTTTGTTTGCTCTATTTTACTCGGCTCGCCTGTCGTTACCGTCGCTGTAGCAGAAGCGTCTGATTGCTTATCCCATTGCGGAACATTGATATGTAAGCGTTTGAAAATCGCATTCACCGCCCCTTTCATATCCCAAGTGATATAACCCGCTGCTTGGCGACTATCCACTTTCAAAGACCACTGATGACCATGGCGAGCAACTAAATCCACATCGTTCCACACTAAACCACCCAGTGTTAACTGCTTCACCTTTGCCGTGATCTTATTCGGGATCGGCCAAGTAAAATCATGACTAACAGACGTGTTATTTGCACTTGATTGCTGCCATGTACTCGCCAGTGTAATCCAAGGATCAATATCAAAAGTGTTGGTATCAACACTCACCACATGACCGATCCCTAATGCTGACTTCAGATCTTTTTTCCCTATCATCAAATCACTGCTGGCAAGCTGAGGGGTACCATTAATAAGATTAATATGCGCTTGGTAAGCCGCATCCGGTAACTGTAATAGCCCATTAAGCCCTTGAGCATCACCGTCTACATTTACCGTCATAAACTGTGACTGATTAAGCTTAGGTTGATGATGCAATGGATAAGGTAAATCACTCTTGATATGTGCAAGCGGCAATACGCTTTTCACCTTATAAGTAAAATTATCACCGTTTAAATCAACTTGTACTGCGGTATTCCAAGCACTGGTTCCAGATAAATAGTGAGATAATTGCATCGGCATATAAGGTTTTAAATCAGCCACTTGCCAATCGCCAGCAATACCAACATTCACTCGATAATTATCACTGGCTACGCTATTGCCTGTAAAACCTAGGGTAATGGGCTGCTGCAATAATTTTCCAGTTAACCCTTTAGCTTCAATTTTTGCGTTATCAAAGGATAAGCTGCCTTTCGTATGCTCCACTGTCAGTGGTGGCGTTGCTAAATCAATACGATTATTGTCAAAGAAAACCTCGCCTTTCGCATCGACATCGCTACCATCAAATGGAATATCGAGGTTTAATTTGGCGCTAACCGGCCCATCAACCGCAACCGTTTGTAACGCACTTCCCACTGAATCAGCTAATGGTGTTGCTAGCATATAATCAGTGACATCTTTACCCTGTGCAGCAATATCAAGGGCTAGATTTAAGTGTCCATCTTCTGCTAATTTCGCATCACCGATGACATTCGAACCTATCGCAGACATGGTTTTGACATGGCTGGCATTGATCGTCATCCGATCATTTTTAAACCCTAAATCCAGATCTAAATCAGTCAGTAATGGCCATTGAGGATCAAATTGAAATTTTGCCTTTTTCAGCGGCACATCCACTTTAAAAATGCCGTCATGCTTCGGGTATGGGAAGGTATTAAGCGGTCCGAACCACAGTAATTTGGCATCTTTAACTGTGCCGCCTTTAATCGCTGTTGCTAAATAATGAGTTAACTTATTACCCAGTGCAGGACGAGGTAAATAACGCCATGTTTGTCCAGCATCTTTTATTGATACTTCACCATAAAAGGCTAACCATGTCGGCGCATTGGTATAAAAATCGAGTCTAAATTGACCTTTTGCTTGGAGATCAGGAGTCACGACATTCAGTTTATCGCTCCACAATGTGGTGGTGTTTTCATCGTGATACCAGTTGGCATGGATATCTGCTTTATGAATATTAAGCGGTTTCGGAAACACAGTGCCATACGGCAGCGCATCATCATCCACTCGCAAAGCTACAGTCCCTTTTGTCGTATCACCGACAACATGCGCATTTAATTTATTGATCCCTGGCAATAACTGCCATTGCTTAAAAGCTAAATCATCAACATTAAACGAAAAATGTGGCGCTTGTTTAGTGCCACCAGCAACACGAATATTTGTGACTAACCCTGTCGGTTGTAATTGCTTAATTGCTTCTGTCGCACTACTGGTTTTTGGCAGAAATGAGATTAATGGCAATAAGCGTTCTAACTCAATATTGGTTAACGTCGCTTTCCAATCCGTTAATTGCAGCTTTTTATCTAAAGCAAATTGCGCTGCAATATCAAATTGAGGCCAAGCAATATCATCCGTCGCAAGATCAAATTGCTCGGTATCAACTCGCCATACTTGTTGCTGCGCATTATTATACTCTGGCTGTAATGTGACAACGCCATCATGAATCACTATTTGATGTGGTTTCTTATTCGTTGCCCAATCGATATGACTATTAGCCAATTGCAGCGTGGCTGACTGAATCTTACCGTGATCTAACGTTAGCCATGCCTGCAAGCCAATGCTGCTATCGGTAATATCCGCCACACCAGCGAACTTTTTATTTAGCCAAGGCGTCACTGAAATATCTTGGCCTTTTAGATACACAATGCCACTCAAGCTAGGTAAACCGCCGTCTTCCGTTATATCTAGACGTACTTCAATTTTCCCCAACTGACTATTAACAACCCCGATAGTCCCTTGGGCTAAATGACGACCATCATCGTTACGCCAATTCAGTTGCTTGATCGCAAGTTGGACTAACTTGCCAGACGGAGAAGGAACAGTGATCGTGGCATCTTTTAAGATCACATCATCAATGCGAGTAAAGAAAAGTTGCTCTAAACGCTTGCTAAGGGATACATCTGAAGAAGAGGTTGCAGAGGGGCTGTCTGGTAGTTGAGTGACATCAAAATCAAACTGCGCAATTTGCACCGTTTTAAAAACAGGTCGAAAGGTCAGAACAGAGCGCCAAAAATCAAAGTAAATCTCTGAGCGTCCTACTTCAACCAAAGGCTTATTATCAGCATGTTCAGCAACAGAAAGCTGAGTTAAGGTGATTTCAGGACCGGCTGGACGCCAATGCCCCTCAATATGCGATGCTGATATCTGTGTATGTGTTTGCTGTGACAGCCACTGCGTAAGTGGCTGACGATAATTATCAATATGGGGAAGCAACAAGCGTATTGCGCTGATCAAAACCGCCAGTGTTACCGCGCCAATGACCACAAACCACAATATACCCCGTAAGAGTTTTACGAGTATGCGATTCACTTACTGCTCCCCATCGCGCCCATTACATCATAACCACATCAAACTGCTCTTGATTGTATAGTGGCTCTGGCTTGATCTTCACTTGCTTACCAATAAACACTTCCAACTCAGCCAATGCATGGGACTCATCACCCGTTAATGCATCACCCACAGCAGATGACACATAGACAATGAACCGATCGGCGTCGTAAGCACGATTGACTCGGGTAATTTCACGTAGGATTTCATAACAAACGCTTTCGACCGTTTTCACCGTGCCACGTCCATCACAAGCAGGACAAGTGCCACATAACACATGCTCAATGCTTTCACGAGTACGCTTACGGGTCATCTCAACCAAACCAAGCTGAGTGAAACCATTGATATTGGTCTTTACGCGATCATACGATAGCGCTTGCTCAAGGGCTTGCAGCACTCGACGCTGATGCTCATCGGACACCATATCGATAAAGTCGATAATGATAATGCCGCCTAAATTACGTAAGCGTAGCTGACGAGCAATCGCTTTGGTCGCCTCAATGTTGGTATTGAAGATTGTTTCATCTAAATTACGACGACCGACAAAAGCACCTGTATTGATATCAATGGTGGTCATGGCTTCGGTTTGATCAATGATCAAATAGCCACCGGATTTCATCTCAACTTTACGATCTAGCGAGCGCTGAATTTCAGACTCGGTATCATAAAGATCAAAGATCGGCTGTTCACCTGAATAATATTCAATATTTTCGGTAACTTCAGGCACAAACTCATCAGTAAATTCTTTTAGCTTTTCAAACGATAAGCGTGAATCCACTTTGATGTTGTCAATTTCTGTGCCGACAAAATCACGTAAAATACGCTGCGCTAAACCTAGCTCACCGTATAGCATTGAACGTGGTTTATATTTCGCACGACGCTCTAACACTTTACGCCATAAGTGCTTCAAAAATGCCGCATCTTGCGCCACTTCATCAGTATTCGCCCCTTCAGCTGCAGTACGAATAATAAAGCCACCCAAATCGTCGCAATGTTTCATTACGGCTTTTTTCAGGCGATCTCGCTCTTTTTCACTTTCAATACGCTGAGAAACACCAACATGGCTTGCGCCCGGCATGAAAACTAAATAACGCGATGGCAAAGTAATATCAGTGGTTAAACGTGCCCCTTTGGTACCCAATGGATCTTTAACCACTTGCACGACAATGTCTTGTCCTTGGCGTACTAGCTCTGAAATATCGCGAACCTGAAACTGTTTTTTCTCATTTTCAGCCACACATTCAGTATGAGGAACGATATCAGACGCATGTAAAAATGCCGCTTTCTCTAATCCAATATCGACAAAAGCAGCCTGCATACCAGGTAATACTCGGCTTACACGCCCTTTGTAAATATTTCCGACGATACCGCGTTTCGATTCACGTTCAATGTGGATCTCTTGCAGTACGCCATGTTCAATCATTGCGACACGGGTTTCACTCGGCGTCACATTGATCAGCAGCTCAGTGCTCATGGTTGCCTCTATTTATAACTTTAAAAAATCTTGTAGCAGGATGTCGGTTTCCACTAAAGGTAACCCCATCACCGCATAAAAACTGCCATCAATACGTTCAACGAATTTGCCACCTAAGCCCTGAATGCCATAGCTTCCCGCTTTATCCTGCGGTTCACCACTCTGCCAATATTTTTTGATTTCGTTATCTGACAAAGTCTTGAACCACACTTGGGTGATGACTAGCTTGGTTTCTACACGTGTTTTCGTTGCAACGGTTACTGCTGTCATCACTTGATGCTGACGACCTGACAACAGTTTCAGCATACGCTCTGCATCCTGAAAATCGACTGGTTTTTCCAATATTTGCTGATCTGCAACAACAATTGTATCCGATCCTAATACGGGTAAATCTTGTGCTGCTGCTTGAACTCCTGCTCGCGCTTTATCTCGTGATAAACGCTGAACGTATGCCTCAGGACTTTCACCTTGCTGGTGACACTCTTCCACATCCACCACAACACGTTCAAAGTGGTAACCCAGTTGAGCTAATAATTCCATTCGACGAGGCGAACCTGAAGCAAGATATAATTGAATTGCAGACATGTTACACCTCTAATCTGTTATTTATACTTTAAATACATTTAATTATAAATAAGGGGAATACCAAATTGGCTTCCCCTTATTTCATATTACTAACGAATCGAGAACTTACGACGTATTCGTCGAAGTAATAGGAACAACCAAGGCCATAAGATAAAGTTTAATAATACCGCCCATAGTTGCTGTGGCTCAAAGCTCACATTTGATACTAAATATTCAGCCCAAAACTCAATTAACTTACCAGCTAATGAGAGTAAGGCAAAAACAATCGCCTGCTGGCCTAATGAAAGATTACGTAACACTCTAAAGTTAAGAGCAACAATGTACGCAATCACCGACATCATTAAGCCTCGCACACCGAGGGTGGAACCTAAAATCAGATCCCACAACAGACCAATGATCAGTGCCGTACCTACGTTTACACGATGCGGTAGTGCCAATACCCAATAACAGGTGATCAGCAATACCCATGATGGACGGAACGGCTCCAACTCCCCCGGCCACGGTGCTGCTTGCAGTACCAGAGCAAAAACAAAAGAAAGCCAAATCCAAATTCGGCCATGTGCTTGGCTAGTTGACATCAGTCACCTCATTGGTTGGCTTTTTCTGCTCAGCAGGCGCTGTAGTACCTGTGGTTGCGGGTTTAGGCTCTGTTGCAGGTGCTAACGTTGATGTCGCACTTGATACTGCTGAAGCTTCAGCCGCTGGCGTTTCTGCCATTTTCTCACGAGATGTTGGCCACACTAATAATAAGTAACGTAAACGGTCAAATTGCACCGTTGGCTTTGCCATAATTTGGGCAAATGGGCGCTTATTATCAAACGAGAACTCGGTGACGCGAGCAACCGGATACCCTTCAGGATAACGACCACCTAAGCCTGAACTCACCAGTAGATCACCTACACGAATATCGGTACTACTAGGCACATGCTCTAACTGAATTTCATCACTTTTACCTGTACCTGTTGCAATAACACGGATGTCATTACGCACCACTTGTACAGGGATCGCATGAGTAGGATCTATCAATAGCAATACACGGCTATTATGGGCACCAACATAAGATACCTGACCAACAATACCTTTATCATTGATAACTGGCTGGCCTTCATAAACCCCATCGACACGTCCTTTATCAATCATCACTTGATGACTATAAGGATCAGAATCAACAGCCATGACTTCTGCGATCATCTTACGTTCACCGCGTACAAATGGTGAACCTAATAAATTTCTTAAACGCTGATTTTCTTGCTGTAATTGATCAAGCAATAGCACATTACTTTTCATCATCAGCAAATCACGCTTCAACGCTTTGTTTTCAGCCAATAATTGCTTGTGTGAACTCATTTGCCCATTCAGGCCATCCAATAATTCACGAGGTAAATTAGCAGCATATTGAAGCGGAGCGATTGCTGAGTTCAGGAAATAACGAACATTGGCAAAAGCATCAAGACGACTATCGGCTAGCATTAAGCTAGCCGATAGTAATATGGCAAGAAACAGGCGTAATTGCAGAGATGGGCCTCTGCCAAATATAGGTTTCATCTAACACTATGACCTGTTTTATAGAATACTAACGCAGGCATTATTCTTCGCTGAAGAGATCGCCACCGTGCATATCAATCATTTCTAACGCCTTACCGCCACCACGAGCCACACATGTTAGTGGATCTTCAGCAACAACCACAGGAATCCCTGTTTCTTCTGTTAGTAGACGGTCTAAATCACGTAGTAGTGCACCACCACCAGTAAGTACCATACCACGCTCTGAAATATCAGAAGCTAGCTCTGGTGGACACTGCTCTAGTGCAACCATCACTGCAGATACAATACCCGTTAATGGCTCTTGTAGTGCTTCTAGAATTTCATTTGAATTTAACGTAAAGCTACGAGGTACACCTTCAGCAAGGTTACGACCACGCACTTCAATTTCACGAACTTCATCGCCAGGGTAAGCAGAACCGATTTCATGCTTAATACGCTCAGCTGTTGCTTCACCAATTAAGCTACCGTAGTTACGACGTACGTAGTTAATTACTGCTTCATCAAAACGGTCACCACCGATGCGTACAGATGATGAGTAAACAACGCCATTTAGCGAGATAACTGCAACTTCTGTTGTACCACCACCGATATCGATCACCATCGAACCTGTTGCTTCAGATACTGGCATACCCGCACCGATAGCTGCCGCCATTGGCTCATCGATTAAATATACTTCACGAGCACCAGCACCTTGTGCTGATTCACGGATAGCACGGCGTTCTACTTGCGTTGAACCACAAGGAACAGCAACAAGTACACGTGGGCTTGGGCGAAGGATGCTATTGTCATGCACTTGCTTAATGAAATGCTGTAACATTTTTTCAGTTACATAGAAGTCAGCAATTACACCGTCTTTCATTGGACGGATAGCAGCGATATTACCCGGAGTACGACCAAGCATTAATTTAGCGTCATGACCTACCGCAGCAACACTTTTTGTTGCGCCTGCACGATCTTGACGGATTGCAACTACAGATGGTTCATCTAGAACGATGCCCTGTCCTTTGACATAAATAAGGGTGTTGGCAGTACCCAAGTCAATAGACAGGTCATTAGAAAACATGCCACGAAGTTTTTTAAACATAGTCTTCGGCTAATCCTGAAAGCTCAAAATTCGTTAAATTGCACTAAATGTACCAAGCGCTAGACACTGAAACAAGGCAAGGATTGTCAAACCTGCCACAGATTTGCAATTTATTTGCACTAAGGCTTAATTTAACCCTTTTTCACCTCGATAAACGATGCGATCACTGCCCCGATATACGCCAAAAGTGACCACTGCAGATGGATCCTCATCCCCTAACTCTCGCCAATTGTAAGTGAGCCAAGGTTGGTATTCTTTATTGTTTTGACTACAACCTATATCAACTGGAGCATCATCGGCTATACGTAACCAAAAACGGGTTTGTTGTTTTTTATATTTATCAGGCGGAGAAAGATGAGGGTGCGCTTCAATTTGATCAGTTTCGCCCACCATAACTGTGCCAGTATTACCCAATGTTAATATCGATGTATTACTCGCATCAGCAGGATGTAACGCCACCTTACAGAAATAGTTACTGTTATATTTAGAGCCGCTATCAGCATCATGTGTGACAAACTCTGTCCCATTCCAGTGTTCAATATTAAGCGGAATAGTGACAGGTTTATCAAATGGGCTAATCGCATCACTCAATACCATACGTCCATAATGTAAATGAGGTGCTGTCTCAAAAGGGGCAACCTGTTTACTATCAACTTCATCGGTAACATCGGTTGTGGTATTGCGGATAGAAATAGGATCATGATACGAAGATATATACCCGCCCCAACGACTATTCGATTCATCCCAAGGCCCATCTTCAACAGTAGTTAATGGACTTGCTATCACAGGTTTTCGTTTTAATAACCACACCTGTTCAATGCCACTATTCCAGCGCCCTTTAAAGCTGTGGTCTGTTGAACTTGTAATATGATGATACGAGAAACGATCATTTAAGCTATTTAATGATGGAGATTCATAAGCCATCAAAGCAACTTCGGCTTGGAAATCCAAAGTAAAATCATTGTAGTTCTCGACCTGCTCACCCAATGCATTTTTCGCTTTGATCATCAGATCAGCATTAAATGGCTGACTGAGATAAGCAAACTCATTATGCCCGTCAGGGTAGGTAAAACGATTAGGTTGGATCTCTAAATACTTTGGATAAAAACGTCCAAGATGGCGATAGCCTTGGTTAATCGTCATGTCTAAATATGACGCTTTAGCATCAGCTTGTAAGCGAACACTACCCACTTCACTCCACGACAAATCGCTAAACACCAGTTCATCGGTATGACTTTGTTGTACCGTCCCTTGCAGCACACCAGGCTTACCATCAACTGGTGTTACTGATACCGTATTCGGAATAGATAGCTCGACATCTGCAATAGGTGCATCTGATTTAAAGAAATTTTGTGTTGTTTGTGCCGAGCACAACTGATCCGTTGTCTGTATAGATGTGGTCTCCGAGCCATCCACTTGCCAAACAAGCGGTTTCACCGTCACTTTAAACGGATCGCCAGCTGCGACAAAACCAACACCTGATGATGATGTGCCATCACTTTGCTTGCCCGGACATACCGCAAATGTCCACGGACGAGCACGCACTTCAACAGAGCCTTCTAATTGTGTCCAATCAGCAAAACTTTTCGGTAACGTATCTAACGGTAAAATATCGCAACCGTTAGATACTGAGCAGTTAGGATCAGCAAGTTTTAAATCAACAATACCAACATCGGGATACCGTAATGAAAATTCAGCACCCCCATTTAGGAAAGCAAACGTTTCTTGCTCGGTTTGCCAATCACTGCTGGCTTTTAACGCTACGTCGCCATTGCCTTTCGTTGACGGTTGTAAAAAAGCACTCGAAATACTTAATCGTTTATTTCCGTTGTAACCTGTTGCAACTGTCGCTTCATCGTTCTCACAAGCTAATGCTTTTATTTTTACCGCTGTAGGCTTACCCGCAATCACTTTCACCGGGCTTGGTTCAAAACCAAATTTAAACGGCACAAAGGTATAACTACCATTGACTGTATTAGTTGAAGGTGAATTATCTAATTTCCCAGTGACCGCAATATTGCCGATGTAACCATGGCTTTTTAATCGCAGCTGACCAATACCATTAACGATATTAACGCTAGTCTCTTCCGAGACATCTTTATATGGCGTGTCACTATCGGTCGGAAACCATGAGGCTTTTCCTACCTCTGTAATATTGGTTGTTACAGACACGCTGCCAGAATAAGTATCTGCCAATGCTCCATCTTCTTTTTTGACACGGAACGTCACAGGCAAATAATCACAAGTTAAAGAGAATGCCGTTTCAGGTTCGATTTCTAATATGTAATTATCCGGTTTAGGATTAAAACATTCACTTTCACCTACTATCTTAGATTTATTGGCTAAAGTTACTCTATTTGCTGTAACTGAACCATAAATAACAGTACCATCATTACTTAAATCAATTAAGTTTTCAGAATATATTAATGCCTTGATAATAGAGCCGTTAGATATATTATTAAAGTTCTCATGTATAGTTATAGAAC
>NZ_SSMG01000169.1 GCF_009873615.1 Photobacterium lucens | reverse complement strand
TGCATTTTAACTCTCGACTATATTTGGACATAAAAGACCCCCAATAATTGGTGTCCAACTATTGGGGGTCACTTCACGATACTGATCCTCGCTGGGCTTTTTGTTTTCGTTTACACGTTAAATTAACTATATAGTTCAAAAAACTCTAACGTGTCTTTTAACGCCTGATTACGTAAACAGTCTTTTTCCATCAATAATTCATGGCGAGCGTGGGGAATAATCTTCATTTTACATTCTTCGCATTTAGTACAAAAAATGACGTGCGAGTGATTATCTACCACCTTATCATCCCCAGCTTGAAGTAATAATACAGGCGTATCAATCTGCTCAACGTCCCGTATACAACTTTTAGCTGCCGCTAGTGCTTGCCATACCCAACGAGGGCTAGGACCGCCTAGACGCAACTCTGGATGTAATTGATAAAGATGTTTTGCCCAGCCATAACGTAGTTGGCTCTGACACTGATCATTACTCTCAAATGGCTCTTCATGGTAGGGCTTTTTACCTAACACATAAGAAGGCTGAGCTTGATAATGTTCCATAATTTTAGCAATGGACGAAGCCACCAGCTTTAATGGCGCTGGCATGTTGATACCAAACATTGGAGCATTGAGAACAACCGCATTAAATGGTGTTTGATAATGCTCTAGATATAAGGTGGCAACAGCACCTCCCATAGAATGTGCCAGCAAGAAACGATGCTGATAAGCATGTTTCTTAACGACATTTTCAATGAACGAATGAAGATCGGTAACGTAATCATCAAAACAGATCACATGCCCGAGTTCTCTATCGTGAGTTAAGCGACCTGATGCCCCTTGCCCACGATGATCATAAGCGTATACATCATAACCTTTGCGTGAAAACTCATAGAAAAGCTCCTGATATTTCCAAAAGCTTTCATTACGACCATTCACTATCACAACACAGCGTTCATTCTGAGGTTCTCGAATACTGATCCAACGGATCGGCACACCGTCTACCCCTTTAAATTCACCCTGTTGCCTCTTCTGCCACATAGCATGGACTTCGCCTGCCATTAATTGAGTAAATACCGATTCCTTGGTAATAAAATCCCTCTCACAATATTGTTTCATCATGACAGCATCTTATTTTTATAATTATTATGCGTATTTACAGAGCTCTTTCACGTCTTCTTGCGTCAAATGAGATATATCACAGTACGGTTCTTGAATATGGATATGACGACCTGTGGTATTTAGGAAATACTTTCCAGATTGAAAGCCCAGACGATAGTCATCTTCTAATGATTGCACATCACTGCCGATCATTTTCGATTTCAACGCTTTCTGTGGATGGATTTCGTAAATAGTCACATCATCAGGTGGATTACTAAGAAATTCTTGCGTTTTTCTATAGTTATCTTCATGTTCAAGCAGCATTTCGATCATGCCTGCCGCTTTTGAGTGACCTAATGCACGCCGAATATTGGTCATCCAGCAATGATCAAAAGAAGTATCAATCGGTACTGTTCTGATCACGACAATATGGCGATAGCCACGCTCATACGCTTCCTGAACAGGGATCGGTGCACATAAACCGCCATCAACCCAATACTCATTCTGAGAATAAATAGGCTGTTTATTGAGTACAGGAACAGCACAAGATGCTTTTAATGCTAAAGACCAATTTTCAGTATTTAAATTAAAATACGATGCCTGATGGCTGACCATGTTACTTGCTGATGCTAATACCGTGCGGTTACGCATATTCTCACGCCCTTGATGCCAATCTAGCTCAAAGCGAGTTTGCGTTTGCTGCATTAACCAATCAAGATCTAACCCTTCACGACCGAACAAGAATCGGTACACATCGAAGAAATGATGATTTGTGGTTGCCTCTGTGATCACCTTGTAGGCATGTTTTTTCTGTCCACAAATATAAGACGCTAAGTTTAACGAACCTGCTGATGTACCTATCATTAAAGAGAAAGGATTAAAGCTTTGATCTAAAAATGCATCCAATACACCCGCAGTAAAAATCCCTCTTTGGCCGCCACCTTCCGTAACCAGTGCTATCTTCGATATATTCTGAGGTGAAAAAGACAATGCGTCATAATTTTGTACTGCATAAGACACATGCTTACCCGTCATGCTCCCCTCTCAACACTTCACGTTTTCGATGTTTTTTCATCATACAATAATTACGGGTGATACTAACAAACCGCGTTATAATGTCGAACTGCAAAGTATCAATATTTGATTGTAAAAATATTTGCCTAAATATCTAAACAATCATGTCTTGATATATTTGACCTATTCATTTATGAACGCTTTTTGAACATATAGATAAGCACTCGTTTAACTTACTCAATCATGTAAGGTTTAAAAAGTGCATAAACATTCACTCTGGCTTTTAGCTTCGCTGCCAATAAATACAACCCACCTAACTTGCGGTGTAAGAAAATCGCATCAGCAGGCGGTGTATGCCAATAACCGCTGTTCATACTCAAAGCACTACCAGCATCACGAATACGCTTACCCATATCTGTGACACCAAAATCATATTCACCATTAAAGGCTAATGGTTCGCACGCTTCTAAACACAAATTTACCACGGCTTGTTTTGCGACATCTTCAATAGGCTGATGGAAAAAACCAATCTGCTTTAATGCCGCTAGCATGGCTTCACGATCTTGTGTAATAGCCCCAGACATTAACTGACGATAACCTTCCGCAACATGCTCAGGGTAGGCACGTGTTGCGCCAAAATCTAACAAGATGAACTGATTAGTCTCTGGGTTATAGCGGTAATTCGCAAAGTTAGGATCGGTTTGGACTAAACGGAATTCAAACACTTCTTTAAACAATAAGGTGAATGCCAAACTCATGACTTCATCACGAACCGCTTGAGGTTGTTTTGCTAATTGTTCGATTTCAATCCCTTCGACAAAGCTCATAGCAAGAATGGTTTCACAAGTTAAGTCATCATAGATCTCAGGAATTAAGAAGCGGGGATCATCAGCCATTAAGCGTGAAAATCTTTTTAGGTAGTTAGCTTCTTGCTGATAATCCGCTTCAGCATATAACTGCTTTTTCGCTTCTTCTAGTAATTCAGAGACATCAATTGACTTAGGGATCAAACCAGAAAGATTCAATAAAGTTGAAACGTTATGCACATCGCTATCAATGCTTTCACCAATACCGGGATACTGGATTTTTAATGCTAGATCTCTGCCATCTTTGGTTTTGGCACGATGCACTTGCCCAATCGAAGCAGCAGCTACAGGGTAAAAAGAAAATTGCGCAAATTTATCTTGCCAATCTTCACCCCAATTATGGATCAATACATGATTTAGCTGGCTGATCGGCATTGGTTTCGCATCGGCTTGCAAGCGAGATAATAACTCGGTTAACTCTTTCGGCAGCAAATCACCGGCATCCATCGACAGCAATTGCCCAACTTTCATTGCTGCACCACGCAATTGCGCTAACTGATCTGCCACGCGCTGGGCGTTCTTTGGGGTTAATAATAACTCTGATGCTTTAGGACGATGCCCTGCTGCCAATTGTTTCACCCCTTCTGCCACCATACCCGTCGCCACTTTTGATGCTAACGAACCTAGCTTGGTTAAACGAGATAAACGCCCTTTCGGCACTTTAGAATACTGGTGTGAGTCTTTCATTATTAAACCTTGTTTATCTTGTTTGATTATTGGAGCTAAACGAGCAATGCGGTTTATCACATTGCTTACAGCATATCTAAATCATTAAGGTAATGCTCTGCTTGGGCAATAATCGCTGCTTGTTCACTGTCATCAAGCTTATCCCAATGCATGAATAACATGCCTACGCGAGGGTTCTTGGCTAACAATGCCCGATGTTGTGCCATAAAACGCCAATATAAACTATTAAACGGACAAGCATCGCCACCGATTTTCTTTTTAACGTCATACTGACATGATGTGCAATAGTCACTCATTTTATTGATATACGCACCACTCGCTGCATACGGTTTAGTGGCAACCATACCACCGTCAGCAAACAGTGCCATACCTAAGGTATTAGGCTTTTCAACCCACTCAATTGCATCAATGTAAATACCCAAATACCAGTGTTCAACCTCACTCGGTGCTATTCCAGTTAATAGGCAAAAATTTCCCGTCACCATCAAACGCTGAATGTGATGCGCATAACTGTATTCCAGCGACTGTTTTATCGCATGAGACATACACTGCATCTGAGTTTTACCGTGCCAAAAAAAAGCAGGTAATCCTCGGTCAGCTGTAAGTGTATTGTTCTCGCCATAATGGGGCATATTGAGCCAATAAACCGCACGAATAAACTCTCGCCAGCCCAATATTTGGCGTACAAAACCTTCCACTTGCGCAATGTTGATCTCGGAATTAGGCTGCTGATAAGCATCAATAGCGGCTTGTATCACTTGCATTGGCGCAAGCATTTTTGCATTTAACGCAAACGACAACCTGGCATGATACAAGCTCCATGCACTATCACTATGGGTAGTCATTGCATCTTGAAAGCGACCAAAATGAGGAAGTAAATAACGACAAAAGTACTCTAACAATGCTTGAGATTGCTTGCGGCTAACAGGCCACAACAAATACTGTTTAGAAAAGCCAATGGTACGGACGTTATGCCTTGCTAATCGCTCTGTAATATCACTGACATCATTCGTGAACATCAAAGGTTGTGGAATGGCCGCAATATCAGCTGGTTTTAGTTTGTTTCGATTCGCTTGATCGAAGTTCCATTTACCCCCTTCAGGTTTTCCTTCACACATCAAAATATCAAAGCGTTTACGCATCGCACGATAGAAATGCTCCATCCTATTGTGCTTACCTGCTGTTAAATACTGATCAATGTCAGTTAACGGCAATAAGAAATGATCCGTATCAGTGGTTTGAATAGTGACACCATCAAGGGTGAGAGAGCGAAGTTGCTCTGATAAGCGATACTCATCAGGCTGTTGATATTCAAATCCTTTACATTGGTATTGTTCACAAAGTGAGGCAATCAACTGTAATAAATCTGTGTATGGCTCGGTATCATCAAGTGTAAGGTGTAAAACCTCATGTCCTGCTTGCTGCAACGCCTTCGCAAAGTTTTCCATTGCAGCGAAGAAAGCACTGATCTTTTGCTGATGATGTACCACATAATCAGTTTCTTGCTTTAATTCAGCAATAACGTACAACACTTCAGGATTGGTTGATTGATACCAATGATGCGTTGGGTTGAGTTGATCGCCAAGAATGAGACGAAGCGTGGTATAACGTTCTCGCATATTCCAGTCCTAATCACTCATTGGCCAATCATCAATATTATAGGTATCTAACGGGCACAACGTCTCATCTCCGCGCCAATGACGAATAAATGCCAGATCGGGATCGAATAGGCGTGTTTGTTTATCAATATCAAACCAACGTTTATCTCGGCTGTCAGTCCCTACACCTGCAATGTATTGCCAGTTTCCCCAATTTGATGCCACATCATGATCGATCAATTGCTGCTCGAAATATGCCGCCCCATATCGCCAATCAAGGGATAATTCATTAACCAAGCAACTGGCGACGATCTGGCGACCTCGGTTAGACATATAGCCTGTTTGATTTAATTGCTTCATAAAAGCATTCACCAATGGATATGGCGTAGAACCAGAACACCATTGCTTAAAACGAGCAGGATAAAAGCTCGTTAAAAAACGTTTATTTTGCACACCAGAAAAGCGATACAAATGACGCCCTACCACATGGGCATGCCATTTAAAGAACTCACGCCAGAGCAATTCAAAGAAAATCCAATAGGTCGAACTGTTAGCAGTTACATTCTGCTCATAGTCCTTAAGCGCAGCCATAATAGTTTTGGCAGATAACGCCCCACATGCCAGCCATGGTGAGAACTTGGTTGATAACTCCCAGCCTGCGAGTGCATTACGCGTTTCTTTATAATTAGCTGGTGCATCAGATGAGAAATAACGCTTTAGATGCATTAATGCTGCGTTTTCGCCACCTTGCCATTCGACATTAGGATTGTCTGCAATATAGACACGACCAATATCTAAATAGTCCGAGCACTTCATCTTAGGTGGTGGCGGTAAATATTCAGGCTGTGGTAGCGGCTTAGCAACGCTTGTATCACGCTCAATTAGCTTACGAAATTTCGAATAGCCGCTTGGCATATCAGATAAGTGAAACGGCAGTTGTTGCTGTGAATATAAAGTATGGGTATCGGCTTCAACAAAACGTAAATGTGGAAAGCATTGCTTAATATATTGCCACTGTTGTTGCTCATACCAGCCGCAATGGCGACTTCGATAAATCACATTAATTCCGTGTTGTTGAATCAAAGCAGGAAGCAATAACAAAGGATCGGCCTGTACCACCATTAACTGCTGCCCTACGGTGGCAAGGTTGGTATGAAGTGTTTGTAAAGATTGGAGCAAAAACCGATGTCGGATCTCCCCCATCGATTTAAGCTGGTAGCGATTAAATGCCTGCCACTGAGGTTCGATAAAATAAACGCACAGTAAGCTATCACTATGATCCCGTACTTGATGAAAGATGGCATTGTCGTGTAAACGAAGATCATGGGTTAGCCAATAAAGCGCTCGTACCGCCATAAGAATGTACTCTGCTTATTTGTTATCTCGTTAATACGAAACAAACAGCAATAGCGATCGCTTGGCTCACTGATTTTTTTACGCTTAAAAGGATATAAAAAAGCCAGTGTTATTAACGCTAAACGCAATAACACTGGCTGATATATCGACTTAGTTTAGGTAGAACGATTAATCGAACTCTGGTTGGTTACGATTGAAGAAGTTCACAAGTAAACCAATCACTAACACCACAACCGTTACCACTAAGATAGACTGGAATACGTGGTGGTATTGCGCTGCTGATGTGATCAAATCAAGCGCATCACCTTTTGGTGTATCCGTTGCAGTTAGCTCTGCAATGTTTGCTGCTAAGTAGTTTGCTACTGAGCCACCCATTAGCATGTAAATACCTGCCACTGTGCCAGTTGCCCCTTGAGGGTTCATACGTGTGATCGCAGATAACGCCACAGGGTCAATGAACAGTTCAGCAACACCAATTAAGAACAGACCAATGAATAACCATAGGAAAGTTGTGTGACCAGTTGCCATTGCAAGCTTAGAAGATAGTGTGATCAAGCTGAAGCCCGCAGTTAACAGCAATAGACCCATGTTTAATTTAGTTAATGTACGTACAGAGATCTGACGTGACGCTAATACTTTCCATAACCATGTTACTGCTGCACCACCTACGATAACCGCAACAGGGTTAACTGACTGGAAGAAAGCCGTTGGAATGTGGAAGCCAAAAATATCAGTATCAATATTACGTTCGATGAACAAGCTGATTGAACTACCACCTTGTTGGTCAAATGCCCAGAACACAGTACCGAAGATCATAAAGTACATGATTGAGTGTAATTTCTTACGATCTTCTGCATCACTTTTACGGTATAAACGTAGCATCTGTAGTGCTGAGAACGCTAAGATCACCGCAAGAATATAACCTGCAAGTAAATCTTTAAGTACGAATACCAAGCTTACTGCTGCGGCAATCACACCTACAATAATTAATAGCCAGTGACTAACACCTGCTGTTTTACGAGTTAATGCAACCTTGTTAGCTTTTTGAACGTGAGCAAAGTTCTTACGGCCAGTGCTGAAGATCAAAAGACCAATCAACATACCGATACCTGCTAGTGCAAAACCAACATGCCATCCCCAACGGCTTGCTGCATAACCACAGAAAATAGGTGCTAAAGCTGAACCGACGTTACCACCGATATAAGAAATCGAGAAACCGGATTCACGCGCACTGTCATGACCTTTATATAACTCACCCAACAGACAGCTAGAGTTAGTTTTAAAAAAGCCATAGCCACAAATAATCAATGCAAGCGCACTATATAGCGTCATATGATCGTTGCTAGGAATGCTCAATACAACGTGACCAGCCACCATTAATAATGCACCAATCACCACAGACCAATAGTTACCTAAGTAACGGTCTGCTAAATAACCGCCTAAAATGGGAGTCACATAAACTAATGATGTATATGCGCCGTATAACGCATACGCATGTTCATCTGACATTAAAAGTTTTTGGGTTAAAAAGAGAATTAATAGCGATCGCATACCGTAGTAGCTAAAAAATTCCCACATTTGTATCGCGATGAGGTGAAAAAGCCCTTTAGGCTGAGAGGATAGTTGCATATTGATTCCTATAAAAGGCCCGTTTAGCTAACGGTTGTCATTCTTATTTATACACCCAAGTAACTTGGGTATTTAAGAATGAAAATACACTGAACTCCCCCAAGCTCAAGCATATTCTTGCCCCATATTTAGCATCTTAATTTTCATAGTTTTGAGTATTTATTCGTTGCTTCAATGAAAATCTCTTATTCTATTTACATGCAATAAACAAACATTATTCCATTTATGCGATTTATGTCTCAGCATATTTGCAACCATTAATAAATTCATAAAGTTAGAAAGATCTGCTAAGCATGAAATGATCACAGCAATCGTTGTTCTGTGATATTAATCACAACATTTGCGCAACAAAAAAGCCGTTAACTGTCTCCAGTAACGGCTTTTTTAAATAGAATTTCGAACCTGAAATTACAGTGTTAAATCCAATTCATTGTGAATAAGGACAATACACTGGGAAGCAAATAGCATTTTAGGGCCTAAGCTGATTTTCTGAGCACCTAAACGTTTTAGGCTATTAAAGCTCTTTTTCGGCATTGGCATATGATCGGTTAATAAGAAACAAGGATTAGCCGCCAATTCAATATCACGTACGAAGTCGCCTTTTTTGTCCAACATATACAGTTGGTAATCTTCGGCTAACTCACCCACTAACTTTTCAAAACTGATAGTGCGTACAGTAATACCAGGCTCAACCACACGGCTTTGCTCTTTACCCATACCTAATGACTTATCAAGCGCATGAGCAATCTTGTCTAACCATGCTTGCTCGTGGAAACCCGTCAGATTGGTAATATCATTTGAGCTAAAACTAATGGTACGTGAGAAATCTTGCGTACTTTCAAGCACTAAATGCACCATGATATCTTCACGGTGAGACTGCGCCACAAAAATAGCATTCATTAAAACGTGAGCCAAAATTTCAGTGTGAGCATCTTGACCAACAGATGCTAATAACATTTTGCTGTCTGTTGGGGCTGAACGGGCTCTTAATACGAAAGCGCGCATAGTTAATATCCTAGAAATTGAAAGTGACACTTGCTTCGCCACACAATGGTACATACCAATCATATATCGGTAGCGAGCGCCGTATTATCCCCGCTTTTTAATAATATGTAACCCCTGTTGATCAGATTCCTATTTCCATTCGTATTATTTGGGATTTTTACTAAGGTTTGCTAACACTAAGCAATAGAAGCGTATACAAGGAAAGAATAATGGAAAAGATGATTATCTTTTATGATGGCAGTTGTCCACTTTGTGTTGCTGAAATGAAGCAGTTACAACAACTCAATGTATGCAAACGCCTTATGTTCGAAGATATATTAGCCGCAGATTTCCAACAACGTTTCCCGAATATCTCAGTAGAAAAAGCCAGCAACATTTTACATGGTTTGCTGTATCAAGACACAGGCATCATAAATAAGTATCAAGCAGAAACAACCTTATTACTCGGCTTAGATGTCACCTACCAAGCATGGAAAATGGTAGGTAAAAAGCCTTGGTTAAAGCTCTTACGTTTACCTGTGATCCGAATTTTTGCCGATCGTGCTTATCTATTCTTTGCCCGAAATCGTTACCGTATTTCAGCACTATTGACGGGAAAATCTCGTTGCGATCAATGCTCAATAAAATAACCAACTCTCATCAGCGCACTCAAAAAAGATATTCCTTATAAGCAATATTAATTCAGAGAATTTTGGCTTCTTTGCTTTGTAATCAGCCCACAAATCATTCGTAACATATATAGATAAACCAATCTACATCAGCACTAATAAGAAACAACGATAAGCCATCAAAAAATAAAAAGAACAAACCGCCATAAAACAGACACAGTTTAAGAATTAAAACGTCAATAAAAAATTCTTTATAGTCATACATCTAACTTTTACACTTTTCTGCGTGCATAAATAAAAAACACTATTTACACTCGCCGCACTTTTTAACACCACATTTTTCTGAGACAACAATGCAACTATCACTAAAACAAAAGCTGATCAGCGCGAGCTTGTCTGCTGTTGTCCTTATGGCAGCAGTATTAACTTGGCTTGCAGCCAGTAACTTACAAGAACAAACCAACGAAAATATCTTAGAGCGCGTACAAAGTGTGGCAACCACAGCCACCAGCGGTATTGAAGATTGGGTTAATATCCGCCGTAGTATTACCTCCTCTGTTAAAGACCCCTATCAACAAACCGATCTAGTACCTTTCCTACAACAAGCACGTGATGCCGGCGGTTTTGATGATATCTACTACGGTTCTGTTAATGGTGAAATGACGCGTTCACACCCAGAGCGTAACCGTGCTGATTACGATCCTCGTACTCGCCCTTGGTACGGAGATGCCGTAAACAGCAATAAACAAGTGATCACCACAGCTTATCAAGATGCCATCACTAATGCCCTATTAGTGACGATTGCCGAACCTATTCGTAATAAAGGCACACTGGCAGGTGTTATCGGTGCCGACGTATTAATTGATCAGCTTATTAACGATGTGATCAGTTTGAACATCGGTGACAATGCTTATGCCATGTTGATCGATAAGAAAAACGGGACTTTCCTTGCTCATCCTGATAAGTCACTGTTATTAAAACCGATTGTAAACTACAGCAATCAATTAAACATGGGCAATATCGATCAAAGTGCCAATACTAACAGCTTGGAGCAGTTCTCTATCAAGGGGAAAGAGAAGCTATTTTACTTTGCGAATATCCCAAATAGTGATTGGGTATTTGGTCTTGAAATGGATAAATCCACAGAAGAAGCCAGTTACTATTCGCTATTAACCGAGCTTATCATCACAGCTATTGTGATCACTTTGATCGTGGTTGTCGCGGTGGCATGGTTAGTTAACTTCTTACTACGTGATTTAGATCGAGTGTCAAAAGCACTGGCTGAAATTGCTAACGGTGAAGGCGATTTAACCCAGCGTTTAGAACCTCGCAGTGATGATGAAGTGGGCAAACTGGCACTGAACTTCAACCAATTTGTTGGCAACATGCATCAAATGGTGACTCGCCTGCGCCATGTTTCAGAATCATTGAACCAGCAATCGCACATCACCGCATCACAAGCCGAAGAGCGCAGCGCACGTATTCAGCTACAGCAAGATGAAATCAACATGGTAGCGACAGCTATCAATGAAATGGCGGCAGCAACGCAAGAGATCGCATCAAATGCAGAAAATACCGCAAGAACCTCTGAAGAAACGGTAACGGCATCAAATCACGGTGCAACACAAGTAAACCAAAGCCAACAGTCGATCAGCACCTTGGCACAAGAAGTCGAAACAGCGACGACAGTGATCAGTGATTTAAACCATCACGCACAAAGTATCACTACTATTCTTTCAACGATCCAAGGCATTGCTGAACAAACGAACCTGCTTGCTCTCAACGCAGCTATCGAAGCAGCACGTGCTGGTACACAAGGTCGAGGTTTTGCCGTTGTTGCTGATGAAGTACGTGTGCTTAGCCAACGTACTCATGCTTCAACCCAAGAAATCCAACAAATGATTGAAGCGCTACAGCAAACCACACGTCAAGCGGTAGGCATTATGGATGATAGTCGTCACTTGTCTGAAACTAGTGTTGATGATGCTAATGCGGCTGCGGTTAGCTTGTCGCAAATCACCAATGCCGTGACCACCATTAATGATATGGCGACCCAAATAGCCTCTGCCGCTGAAGAGCAAACCTTAGTCACATCGGAAATTACCCGTAACACGGAAGGGATCCGTGATGTGTCTAACGAACTTGCTGTAGAAGCAGGAGAAGCGGCAAAACAAGCAGCAGAGTTGTTTAACTTATCCCACGAGCTGCAACAAGAAATCAGTCGTTTTAAACTCTAAACATACCGTTATAACAACGAAAAACTAACGACAAAAGCTAGCATATAACGTGCTAGCTTTTGTTCTATATACAGCTAACTATTATGCCAATATTTCTATTTCTCTTAACAATAAGTTTCAGTATTAGCGCCAATGCGGCATGGGATAACCCAACCGATCGCTATAAAGGTGAATATAAAAAACACTTAAATGCAAGCTGCCCTATTGCCAGTGATAGCATGAAACATTTCGTCTATTTTGCTAAAGATAGAAAAGCCATTAAATCTCATCCTTTACTCAACAATCCTCGTTTTGTAGGCGCACAAATCATGTATTCATGGTCTGACTTAGAACCTCAAAAAGACGTTTATGATTTCTCTATCATTCTTGAAGATTATGAGTACCTAAAAAAGCACGGTAAAAAGCTGTTTATTCAACTTCAAGATGCGACCTTCTATTCTGAAAATAAAGCCGTACCTAATTACCTTCTCGATAAAGTCTATGATGGTGGCGCAGTTCAGCAATACACTGATGATGGAAATAGCGCAGGATCGGTAGCTAAACGCTGGAATAAACAAGTGAGAGCACAAGCATTAGGACGCCAGTTTGACGGAAAAATTGAAGGGATAAACCTACAAGAAACCGCTATTGGTGTATCAGTAAAAACCGATCCAAGCTTTAATGAAAAAGACTATGTAACAGGTATCAAAGCAAACATGCTGGCCTTGAACAGGCTTTTCCTTCTTCAACAACCATGCAATATGCCAACTTTGTTAACGGTGAATGGCTTCCTTGGGAAGACAAAGGTTACCATAAAAGCATTTACCAATACGGCGAAAAAATTGGAGTGGGATTAGGTGCACCCGATCTCATGGTTAAGCGTCGAGGACAACTGAACCACGCTTTAGCTATGATGCATGAAAATAAGTATTCCGTCCCTTTAGGGATTGCTATTCAAGACGGTAATTACATAGGGCAAACCAACACGACTGAAGTGGTTGAAAAACGAAACAACATCGTACCCATGCTGCACTCATTTAGTCAGCACTTCCTGAAAGTAAAATACATGTTCTGGGGATACCAAGAGCCCTACTTTACAGAAGATGTTCTTACTTGCTTCAACGCTTAACTAAACCCACATAAGGTTAACAGCAAAGCCAGCACAATCGTTGCTGGCTTTCTTCTATCTCTTTCTAGCACTAATCTTAATATGACAGATCATGTTCAAGCGTCTATTGTTAAATTCACATCACTTTTGTTATGTTATAACATAACCAAACAAACACTAATGCCTGAATTATCTCAACAGTACTCAGGCTACTCAGATCAACGTGAGAATAGTCAGCCATGAATCAAGCCACTGCCCATCACTTAACTACGATAGAAAATACCAACTGTTCAAGTATGGCAACTCAACCCACGGTATTTACCGATATCTATCAAGATCATATTAATATCGCGGTTTGGCAGCGTAATCTGACGCTAGAACTCACTCAAGAAATAGCCCTATTTCTCGAACAAAATCCGACATTTAGGAAAGCAATTTCACTTTCACCTGAGACTGCATTAGCTGAATTGGATCTTGCCACACAACGTAAATTACCGAGATCACTGCTAGAAAACATTGCACAACTGGCCGATATGTTCTGCTGCTTATTTGATATCAATGAAGTCGGTTTACGGTTAACAGCATTAAACAGTGCCATGTGCCCACGTTTCCATGTTGATCATATCCCTTGTCGGTTAGTAACAACGTTTCATGGCACAGCATCTCAATGGTTACCTAACGATAAAGTGGATCGCACAAAACTGGGACATGGCAATAATGGACTTCCTGATGATGCTTCAGGTTTATACCAACAAGAATCAGATATTGCGCAGCTTTCATGTGGTGATGTAGCACTGTTTAAAGGGGAAGCGTGGGCTGGAAATGAAAACCTTGGGATTGTACATCGCTCACCAGTCACCTCTCCGACTGAAACGCGATTACTGATGACGCTCGATTTCTGCTAACACTGTTAAGATTCACAGCATAGAGATATACCCAAGTGACTTCAATATGCCCGATTCAGAGCGAAGTCTCTTGGGTATAAATAAAAGCCTGCAGACCGCTGGCTTTGTAAAATCACTGACGCTTTCCTATTAAACGTCCTGTCCAGTTTTCTACAACATTATTTTGTAGTCGGCGTTCAAACACGCCTTTAGTTTCTTTAGCTAACACATCTAAATCAACAAGCTGCTGCATTGCCGTTTTATTTTCAGTATCGACATAAAGGTAATGCTGTACTTTTGCTACCGTCCATTCTGGATGTAAGCGTTCAGTCACTTCGATCTTATCGCCAGCATTCATTGTTCCCGTTTGCAATACACGGTAAAACCAACCCGTTTTAAAATTATCTTGAACATAACGTGACAGCGTCGGTTCGCTAAAACGGCTATTTAGCTTAAAGCATGGCTGACGAGGTTGAGTAACTTGTAGCACTACCGAGCCTACCTTCACAATGTCGCCAATACACATGTTGTGTTCATTCATTCCGGTCGCTACAAGGTTTTCACCAAAACCACCTTTTACAAAATAGGCAGTTGACTGAGGAAACTGCTCCGCTAAATCAGCATAATGCTCAAAGTCATATTGCAGCACAGCGCGATCTTCACCACCATGAAAGCTTTCAGCTTGCTCATCACCAGCAAGCCCTAAGGCAGATAAATCACAAGTATCAACAGTGTGCTTATCAATCGCGGTATTGCTGTCATACAGCGATTTCACTTTACCTAATCGTAACTCATCAAGGTTTGATACTGGGTACATTGTGCTTTCCTTTACTGATAAAACCATAAGAACTGTATAACAAAGTGTGTCGGGAAAATAGGTGAAAAATCGCTATCTATCATCTAACAATCTCTTTAACCTGACACTCCCCGATCACGCTAACATCTCACATCCTTTCTGTACCAAGCATTCGATCACATTCGTAAATACAGGGTGTATCTCTTTACCTATTGGAAAAAACACATTTAGCCCTATCATTTTGCTGCCCGGTAATTCTTGCAGCGAAAGCTCAGCTAATTGACCTGATAACAGATAAGCGCTCATGTACTCTTTTGGCATCACCGCCCAACCATCTTGCTTGATCAGTTCACACAAGACATCGTTATTACTCACCATATGTAACCGAGGCGATACCTTGGCAAAGTCGACATTCAATGTCAGAAAGTTCTCTGAAATATATTGAGTTTCCGTTTGTAAGTGAGCCAGTGAAACCTGCGCCATCTTTGCAAGCGGTGACTCAGGTCTGGCGTAACAATTAAGATGAATATGACCTAAGGTTTTCCATGCAATTTCGGTTTCAGCAAACACCTTTCCTCGGTTTAGCATCAACGCAAAATCAGCAGTTCCCGCTTTCAACATGGCTAACGCTTCTTGGCGTGTACGATGAAGCCAATTCACAACAAGATGCGGATAAGCTTGCTTAATGCTTTGCTCCGTTTCCACCATCAAGCTAAGTGGTACAAAAACATCATGAGTGATCGTCAGCGTATGAACGTCACTGCTAAATAACGCCTGACTATAATCAAACAGCTCTCGGCTTTGTTTCTCGACCACCTTGGCACGAAAATACAGTTGCTCTGCTTTATCTGTTGCGACGGCTTTCTTACCAACAATCTCAAACAGGGGATAACCCAAAGTATCTTCATACGCCATTACATGCTCTCGCACCGTAGTACGAGACTTACCTAATGCGGATGCAGCCCCGCTGTACGAGCCATTTTCATATACCGCAATAAACGTGGCTAACTGCTCAAAGGTATGCACACCAATTCTCTTTCGCCAGATAAATGTACGTAAAACCCTATCAAAAGTGACTGTAATGTAAATTTTAACTTGCGCAAAATGTGAACCATCAAAGCAGAAAACTATTTCAATTTGCTGTGTTCAGGAGAACAACATGATGAAAACACCGCTTTCTCTTCTTACTTTGGCACTGACTTCCAGCATGGCATTTGCAGCACCCGATCTGATCTTAACCAATGGTGATATTGTGACTGTCACAGGGGAGAAAGTGCGTGCGCAAGCTGTAGCAATTAAAGACGGTAACATTGTCGCTGTCGGTACCAACCAAAGCGTACTTAAAGACGTTAACAACAACACCAAGATTCGAGATCTAAAAGGTAAAACCGTCACTCCCGGCTTTATTGATGCTCACGGTCACTTTGCTCAATACTTACCACTGATTGAAAACGAATTTCTCTACCCTGCTCCAATGGGCAATATCAGCTCGATTAAAGATATCGATGACAAAATGCGTCGTTACTTTAGCCAAGACGGACTAGATAAAAATATTCTGCATGTTGCTTTTGGCTATGATGATGCAGAGCTTGCAGAAAAACGTCATCCAACCAAACAAGAATTAGATGCGTTCAGTGAAGATTTCAGCTTCTGTGCGGTGCATGTATCAGGACACTTAGCGACCTGTAACAGTAAAGGACTGGCGTTCATTGGTTATGATACCAATACCCCAAATCCTGATGGTGGTGTTATTCGTCGTGATGCCAATGGTGAAATGACAGGCGTACTTGAAGAGTCTGCTATTTACGCCATTCTTGGCGCTTTACCAACAGAAACCAAAAGCGATGCCATTCGTAAGTTTATCAAAGTGCAAGACATGTTCGCCAGCTATGGCATTACCACCGCCCAAGAAGGATTAGCGACCTTACCAGCCTTAAAAGCAATGAAAACCATGGCTGATGATAACTTAATGAAAATTGATTTACTCGCATACGCCAAATGGGTGGATTTGGATAAAGCAGTAGAGATCATGCCAATGAAAAGCACCCACAATGGTTTTACACTAGCAGGTGTCAAGTTGGTTGGTGATGGCTCACCACAAGGCAAAACCGCTTATTTATCGTCACCTTATTACGAGCCTCCACATAACCACAGTTTCGACTATCATGGTTATCCCGTACTATCACAATTAGAGGTCAATCAATGGGTAGAAAAAGCCTATGCTATGGGCGCACAAGTATTAAGCCACAGCAATGGTGATGCGGCAGCAGATATCCTGATGAATGCTGTAGAGCGCGCTAACAAGATCTACGGTAACGATGATCGCCGTACCGTGATGATCCATGCGCAAACCACACGCTTAGATCAAATCAAGCGCATGAAAGAAAACGCTGTGATCCCATCATTCTTCCCAGCTCACACGTATTTCTGGGGTGATTGGCACAAAGATTCAGTATTAGGGCCTTGGCGAGCAGCGAATATCTCACCAATGGGCTGGGCGAACTCAAATGAGTTAATGTTTACCATTCACATGGATGCACCTGTGCTATTCCCTGACATGATGACCAACATGTGGACAGCGGTGAACCGTGTGACACGCAGTGGCGAGGTGTTAGGCGAGCACCATAAAATCACCCCGTACCAAGCACTACAAGCCATCACCATTAACAGTGCTTATCAGAACTTTGAAGAAGCAAGCAAAGGCACCATTGAAGTCGGTAAACGTGCTGATCTAGTGATTTTAGATGCCAATCCACTGACTGTTGATCCAATGAAAATTAAAGACATCACCGTACTAGAAACCATCAAAGACGGTAAAACCGTGTATCAAAAGAGTTAATCTTCGCACCTCATCAATAAGCACAAAGCCAGCGTTAATATATCGCTGGCTTTTCTTATTTTTATAACCGCTATGATTTATGCGTTTTCCAGAGCAAGACAATACATATTCAGCGGCCCTTTCAACATTGAAACATCAAGTGGCAAATGACCACTATTGCAGTTAAGTGCAAGCGCATAACCATGAAGATAATCCACCAGCAAATCGAGCGCATCTTTCGCCGCAGTTTCATTTAATTGCAACGGTGCAATCACTATCTTAAATCGCTCAATAAACACTTCAGCAGGGCTAATTGAATCCATACTCAGTAATGTTTCTAATAGTCCAGAATAGTCATTGAGCAAAGAGACATAGCTGGTACACAGTGCGTTTAACTCGACTTTCCACGCCTCGCTCACCTTTGGCTCATAAATATCTTCAATAAGCGAAGTCGTAATTGCTTCTAACAGCTTACTTTTATTCTCGAAGTAGTAATAAATCGCCATTGCATCAACTGATAAGCTAGATGCTAATTTACGAATACTGGGGACTTTACCCTCTTGTTTCATCAATGCTTTCGCCATATCCATGATGACGACTTCACTTAATTGACTGCCCGATCCTTTTGGTCGACCTCGTTTCTTCTCCTTGACAGACATTCAACCACCTCGTTAGACTAAATACAATTTCTACATTGTAGAATTAATTATAACGGATGCTAAACCTTGCGCCAAGTATGTGCCACGGTTAGCTAAAAATGTGAGAGACGAAATATGAAATGCTCTGTTTATATAGCAACCAGTGTCGATGGCTTTATTGCAAGAAAAAACGGCAGTGTTGATTGGTTAGATGCGGCTCAAGATCCAAATATTGATATGGGTGATCACGCTGATATGGGCTTTGCCGATTTTATGGCATCGGTGGACTGTTTGATCATGGGGCGCAAATGCATGGAAATGATTTCGAGCATGAACCTGACGCCTGAACAATGGCCATATGGTGATACCCGCGTTATCGTGCTGAGTAATACCATTAAGCAAGCCCCTGAGAATGTCAGAGAGCATGTCGAAATGTACTCAGGTGATATTCAAGAATTAGTGACCAAACTAGAAAGCGAAGGACACCAACATGCTTACATTGATGGTGGTACGACGATTCAAGCTTTCATTAACCGCCAATTGATTGATGAAATCAGCATTACTTACGCCCCCGTATTATTAGGTGAAGGCATTCCACTGTTTGGCAAAGTGCTTAAAGATATTAAATTGGAGCAAGCACAGGCGACTACTTTTGCTAACAACTTCATTCAAGTGAAATACAGCGTAAATTATCAGTAATTGCTTTGTTTTGATAAATAACGCTATAAAAAATAACAAAAAAGTCCGCAACCTTTTACTACTAGGTGCTAGTAATAAATTAATTGCGGACTTTTTCATGGGTATGGCGCTATTAAAAGCATTGCCTTTTCATTGCAACAGCGACTTTAATTAGTTATCAATACCGCAATCAGTACAACTTAGCAGTACGATTTCGTGTTCAAACACTGCCGCATCGCTGCCGTCAGCAAAAAGCTCAGCAATTTCTTCCGCTACTTCTTGCTCATCTTCAGCTTTAACTTGGTTTGATAATGCTTCTTCAGAGTAGCCGTAGAAATTAAGTAATAAATAGTCACGCGCTTCATCTTTTGTACACGTCACGTTCACCGACACTTCTGGCTCAACGTTACCTTTCGCAATAATCGCAGATGCTTGGGCAGCAACATCTTCTTTCATCGCAGCTGTTAACCAACCAAGATCAATGCTTACTGTGTTCTTTTTACAGTTAAAACAAGGTAGTTTCTGAAAGTAATATTGAAAGTCAGTCATAGATAATTTCTTCTTTAAATGTTGTTTTGCACGATTATGAGTATTTTCT
>NZ_SSMG01000168.1 GCF_009873615.1 Photobacterium lucens | reverse complement strand
TAGTATTTATCTCACTTTGTTATTACAACTTTTTATCAATAAATACTATAGAAAGAAAACTTCAAACAGTTATACAAACTACCGTTGATGTGACTAAACGTTTCTATGGCTTTTATATCAATGCAGATTCAAAACATTATGATAAAGGTGTTCACTTTGAAAAAGTTGATAATGGTGAACTTGGTATAATAGTGAATGACTCAGGTGATATTCATCAACTAAATAACGCGATGAGTCAACTTAAAAAAGAAATCGAAGGTATTATCGGTTCTGATTTATTATGGACAGTTGCTGTTATTGAAAAAGCCAATGCTAGTGGGGAAGTTACGCATTTTCTGCCATTAAGAGAAGCTTATATTTCATTAGATGAAACAAGGCATAATCGAAGTGGCTGGATATCTCGAACAATTTCTGATGAAAGTATTGATAAATCGTATCGAATTTTTAATGAAAACAATGTGAGATTGACTGCACCATATTATGAAGAAGGTTCAGGTAAATATATTAGAAGTATTTTGTATCCGGTTTATATTGATAAAGA
>NZ_SSMG01000167.1 GCF_009873615.1 Photobacterium lucens | reverse complement strand
GTCTTTAAACTTACCGCCAATCTCTTTCTATATTTGATCTAAATCAAATATACCCTCGTACTGAACATCTAGCGCTGTTTTTATTGATATTTGTCAAAGCAAAACTTGTAATAAATTCTTTGAAGATTAGAACTAATATCTGTAATATTAACTCCGACTAAATTAGCTATAGAATAACGTTAAATTAAATTTATTTAAACAATATTGCAACATAATATGGACGCTTGCTAATTATTAACAAGCGATCAGGAAGGTCGGCAAGATTGCGATGTCTTTTCTATATAAAAGCTAAACCCAATAAATCGGTACGTATGTAGTACTGTCGCCAGTCAGCTGGTGAATAAAGGAGTTATCAATGTTAACTGATGTCGTCGAACTATCGCGGTTACAGTTCGCTTTAACAGCGATGTATCACTTTTTGTTCGTTCCATTGACTCTAGGTATGGCTTTCCTACTAGCCATTATGGAGTCTGTTTATGTAATGACTGGAAAGCAAATCTACAAGGACATGACTAAGTTCTGGGGTAAGCTTTTCGCCATTAACTTTGCTCTTGGTGTGGCTACTGGCCTATCTATGGAGTTCCAGTTTGGTACAAACTGGGCATACTACTCTCACTATGTTGGTGATATCTTCGGTGCGCCTCTAGCTATCGAAGCACTAATGGCATTCTTCCTAGAATCAACGTTAGTCGGCATGTTCTTCTTTGGTTGGGATCGCCTATCTAAGCGTCAGCATCTTACTGTCACTTGGCTAGTTGCTCTTGGCTCAAACTTTTCCGCTCTATGGATTCTGGTTGCAAACGGCTGGATGCAAAACCCAGTTGGCGCTGATTTCAACTTTGAAACAATGCGTATGGAAATGGTGAGCTTTGCAGACGTAGTACTTAACCCTGTAGCACAGGTGAAATTCGTTCACACTGTAGCTTCTGGTTATGTATGTGGTGCAATGTTCATTCTAGGTGTTAGTGCATACTACATGCTGAAAGGCCGTGATATTGCGTTTGCGCGTCGTTCATTTGCAATCGCAGCAGCGTTCGGTATGGCATCTATCGTTTCTGTAATGATCCTTGGTGATGAGTCAGGCTACGAGCTAGGCGACGTTCAGAAAACAAAATTAGCAGCAATTGAAGCGGAATGGCACACAGAGCCAGCACCAGCGGCATTTACTGCATTTGGTTTCCCTAATCAAGAAACTATGGAAACAGATTACGCAATTAAGATCCCTTACCTAATGGGTATCATTGCAACACGTTCTCTTGATACACAAGTAACGGGTATCCGTGATCTTAAGAAAGAGCACGAAGTACGTATTCGTAACGGTATGGTTGCATACGGCCTACTAGAGAAACTACGTGCTGGTGACAAGACACCTGAAAACATTGCAGCTTTCGACGAAGTGAAGAAAGACCTAGGTTACGGCCTACTTCTTAAGCCTTACACTGATAAAGTTGTTGATGCGACACCAGAACAAATTCAAAAAGCAGTGGATGACTCAATCCCTCAAGTATGGCCGCTATTCTTTAGCTTCCGTATCATGGTGGGTGCAGGCTTCCTAATGTTTGCAATCATTGGCGCTGCATTTATCCAGTCTTGTCGTCATAAGATCACTGGTAACAAGCTTGTGCTTAAAGCTGCACTATTTGGTATTCCACTACCATGGATTGCGATTGAAGCAGGTTGGTTCGTTGCAGAATACGGCCGTCAACCATGGGCAGTAGGTGAGATCCTTCCAGTACATATGGCAGCATCTAACCTAGAACCGTCACAACTATGGTTCTCACTAGCAGCAATTCTAGCGCTATACACAGCGTTCCTAGTGGCTGAAGTTTACTTGATGGTTAAGTTCGCTCGTCTTGGTCCAAGTAGCTTGAAAACAGGTCGCTACCATTTCGAACAAAATGACACAAAACAAGATGTGGTTTCACGTCAAGTTGAAGCGTAAGCAGGGAGAAACAAATAATGTTTGATTATGAAAGCTTGCGACTAATTTGGTGGTTATTAATCGGTGTGTTATGTATCGGTTTTGCTATCACTGATGGTTTCGATATGGGTGTAGGTATCCTTTCTCATATCATTGGTAAAACAGATAGCGAACGCCGAGTGATGATCAACTCGATCGCACCTCACTGGGATGGTAACCAAGTATGGTTAATCACCGCTGGTGGTGCATTGTTCGCAGCATGGCCACTTGTTTACGCAACAGTATTCTCTGGCTTCTACGTTGCAATGATCCTGACGCTAGCTGCACTTTGGCTACGTCCACTAGGTTTCGATTACCGCTCTAAACTGACTGATCCAAAATGGCGTAGCCTTTGGGATAAAGCCATCTTCGTAGGTAGCTTTGTACCGCCTGTGATCTTCGGTGTTGCGTTCGGTAACCTAATGCAAGGTGTTCCATTTGAGCTAAACGAGTTCATGATCCCAACTTACAAGGGTTCATTCTTCGGTCTGCTAAACCCATTTGCCCTACTATGTGGTGTAGTTAGCTTACTGATGATCGTGACGCAAGGTGCGACATTCCTGCAAATGAAAACAACAGATGCAATCCATGCACGTTCACGTAACGTAGCGGCAGTTTCTGCAATTATCATGGCAGTTGTATTTGTTATTGCAGGTTTCGTATCTCAAAGCATCAATGGTTATGTGATCACATCTGAAATCGTGAAAAACGCGCCTTCAGATCCAACAACTAAAGAAGTAATGCGTCAGACAGGTGCACTATTCATTAACTACGCTAACTACCCAGCACTATGGATTGCGCCAATCCTAGCTGTAGTAATGCCGTTACTGACTGCACTGTGTTCACGTGCTAACCGCGCAGGTTTTGCTTTCCTATTCTCAAGCCTAACTATGGTTGGCGTGGTATTAACGTTTGGTTTTGCAACATTCCCATTCATTATGCCTTCAAGCCTAGATCCAAACATCAGCTTGACGATTTGGGATGCAACATCATCTGAGTTAACACTGAAACTGATGACAGTAGTTGCCTTTATTATGGTTCCTGTGATCTTGGCTTACACCGCTTGGTGTTACTACAAAATGTTTGGTCGTCTTGATACTAAATATATCGAAGACAACAGCACTTCACTGTACTAAGGAGTAGAACAACATGTGGTATTTTGCTTGGATTCTAGGCATTCTTCTGGCTTGTTCTTTCGGTATTATCAATGCCCTATGGCTTGAAACGACTGAAGATATGGATAAAGACAGTGAGTAATATAGAGCGTGCGATAAAAACAGTGCATGCACCGTTGATGAATCTTCCACTGAAACTACTAGCGATTGCAATGGCAGTGATTGTTGCTGGGTTGGTAATGTGGGAACCGCATCAATTCGCTGAAGCTATTGGCGGATTTAATCCGGTGATTGCACCATTGATGATTTGGGCAACCTGTAGTGCCATGGTATTTGGCATGAGTTTTGTTCCTCATCGTTGGTATTGGCAGTTATTTTTCTCGCCAATTATCGCACTACCTATATTGATCTATATTCTAGGTTTGTACTTCTTGTAATAAAGCGTATAAACCCAAGAACAAAAAACGGCTTGCTACCTTGTAGCGAGCCGTTTTTTTATAACAAAAGTATGAAACTTCGGCACCATTAGCAGAACTGAAGATTACTGAGCATGGTATGTGAACAGAAATGTGATTTGATTGTCAGAATGAGCACGAGAGGGCTAATTTTCGGTAAAATAGCCGACGAAGGGCATCCGTCAGTAACAACCTCACATTAACTTGATGTATAGTAGCGACAGAATTTTTTTGCTTATCTGAATGATAGGTGGGCTGTGATGGTAATAAAATGAAACAACTTGATGTTTTTAAGTGGCCGGTAACCATTTACTATGAAGACACAGATGTTGGTGGGCTTGTTTACCATGCCAATTATTTGAAGTTTTTTGAGCGTGCTCGAACCGAATATTTGAGAACAATTGGGCTACATCAGCAGCAATTATTTTCACAAAATATCAGCTTTGTTGTTCGTAATGTGAACATTGATTTCCTACGAGGTGCAAAGCTAGATGATCAATTGATGGTACATACCGTATTACAAAACCCGAAAGGGGCATCCATCGAATTTCATCAAGAATTAGTAAATAGTAGTAATGAAGTGTTGTGTAAAGCATTGGTGAAGGTTGCATGTATTGATCCTACCAAAATGAAGCCAAGGGCACTTCCAGAACAGTTAAAGCCGGAGATAAATTAAGTGAACTCAGAACTGACGATTTTAGACCTTTTTATGCAAGCCAGTTTGCTTGTGAAAATGGTAATGCTTATTTTGCTTGGTATGTCGATTGCATCATGGGCAATGATCATTAAGCGTTCACAAGTCTTGTCTGAAGCAAGCCGTAAAGCAGCACAGTTTGAAGATCGTTTTTGGTCTGGTGTTGATTTATCTCAGCTATATAAAGAAGTACAAGCGCGTAAAGATGAGCTAACAGGCTCAGAGCAAATTTTCTATTCAGGTTTTAAAGAATTTGCGCGCCTACACCGTAGTAATGACAAAGTGCCAGAAGCGGTAATGGAAGGTACAGGTCGTGCAATGCGCGTATCATTGTCTAAAGAAGTGGATGAGCTAGAAACAAGCCTGCCATTTTTAGCAACAGTAGGTTCTATCAGTCCATACATCGGTCTGTTTGGTACCGTATGGGGCATCATGACAGCGTTCATCGCGCTAGGTGCGGTTAAGCAAGCAACACTAGCAATGGTTGCTCCGGGTATTGCAGAAGCGCTAGTTGCAACAGCAATGGGTCTGTTTGCCGCAATTCCTGCGGTAATGTTCTACAACCGTCTAACTAACAAAGTAGCGAAGCTAGAGCACACTTACGCAACATTCATGGAAGAGTTTTCAAGCATTTTACACCGTCAAGCATTTGCCGCTAACCAGGAGCAATAAGCGATGGCTTATCAACCAAAAAAGCGCAAGATGACGGCAGAAATCAACGTAGTACCTTACATCGATGTGATGTTGGTACTGTTGATCATCTTTATGGTAACAGCACCGTTTGTTAGCCAAGGTGTGGACGTGGAATTACCACAAACCACCACAGCTGAAACCGTCGCTGATATGAATAAAGATAGCGATACGCCGCCAATCATTGTTGAAGTGGATAAAGACGGTCACTTGGGTGTGAGTATTGATAATGCTGACATGCAACGAGGTCTATCACTACAAGAAGTATTGGCACGTGTGAAAGCCCAAATGGCGGCGCAACCAAAAACATTAGTGATGGTGGGCGGTGATGGTCGTACACCTTACGCTCATATTATCGAAACATTAGATGCCTTAAACCAAGCAGGTGTTGGCTCTGTTGGCTTGATGACTGAGCCTCTTGAGCAATAAGGTAGTCACGAATGAAAAATAACAATTACACAGGTTCCACCTTAATATCGTTATTTCTTCATGCGCTATTGATAGGACTATTGCTGTGGGGCGCTGATTTTACCATGCATAAATCAGAGACTGGCGGCAATACTATTCAGGCTGTTGTGGTTGATCCTGCCATGATCAACCAACAAGCAAAGCAAATTAGAGAGCAAAGAGAAGCTGCTAAACGTGCTGAGCAAGAACGCAAAAAACGTTTAGAGCAGCAAACTGAAGCCCTTGAAAAGCAGCGAAAAGCCGAAGCAGAGCGAGTTCGTCAGTTAAAAGCAGATAAGCTAAAAGCTGAAAAAGAAGCTCGTGAAGCGGAAGAACAACGTAAGCTAGTTGCAGAGCAGCAAAAGCAAGCGGCAGAAGAAAAGCGTAAAGCAGAAGAAGCTGCTAAAGTCGCGAAAGCACAAGCAGCAAAAGCCGAAGCGGAGCGTAAAGCCAAGCAAGAGGCTGCGGAAAAAGCCGAGCAAGTTCGCCAGCAAAAACTGGCAGAGCAACGTAAAGCGGAAGAAGCAAGCCGTAAAGCTGAGCAAGAGCGTCAAAAGCAAATAGCAGCGAAGAAGAAAGCCGAAGAAGAGGCAGCGAAAGCCGAAGCTAAGCGTAAAGAGGCGGAAGCGAAACGTCTAGAAGCCGAGCGCAAAGCAGCAGAAGCAAAGAAAAAAGCCGAAGCTGAAGCAAAACGTAAAGCTGCAGAAGCGAAGAAACTTGAACAGCAAAAAGAAACCGCATTGAACGATGTGTTTGCTGGTCTTGAAGCGGAAAGTGAACAACGTGGCGGTGCGCGTGGTCAACACATTGCCGATGAAGTTGCACGCTATGGCGCAATCTACAAACAGATGATTCAACAGAACTTATTAGTTGATCAAAGTTTTAAAGGTCAAGAGTGTAATTTGACCATGCGCTTATCTGCTGATGGTTTAGTGTTAGACGTTACTCAAAATGGTGGTGACGGTGCACTGTGTCGTGCAGCGAAATCTGCGGTGGTGAAGGTGAGTCAATTCCCGATGCCTGATGACCCAGATGTTGTGAAGAAATTACGAGATATCAAACTAGCGGTAACGCCACAATAATACTGATTGTGGTGAAACATAAAATAGGAGCGATGGATGAAACGTTGGATAATGGGCTTATGTTTAGCTCTATTAAGCGTTAGTCAATTTGCAAATGCTGCACTTGAATTAGTGATCACCGATGGTGTCGACTCTGCGCGACCAATTGGTGTTGTGCCATTCCAATGGGAAGGTGAAGGTAAACTACCGACAGATATTTCTGCGGTAATTGCATCCGATTTACAAAGAAGTGGTAAGTTCAGCCCAGTGCCGACAAATAAATTGCCACAACTACCTCACAACGAAAGCCAAATTGATTACTCTGCGTGGAGTAAAATGGGTGTGGACGCTGTGGTGACAGGTACGATCACAAAAAATGCAGATGGTAATTACACTGTTAACTATCAACTCGTTGATATCGTTAAAGGTAAGCTAGCTGCGGGCACTGAAGGTGCGGCGAAAGGTGATTATCTGCTGCTGAATAACCAAGCATCAGTAAAACCAAATCGCATGCGTCAATATGCTCATCGTATTTCTGATTTGATTTACCAAAAGCTGACGGGTGAGCGTGGTGCGTTCCTAACCCGTATTGCTTACGTTGATAACAATCAAGGGGCGAAATTCCCATACCAGCTACTTGTTGCTGATTACGATGGTTACAACGAGCGCGTAGTGTTGAAATCTAAGCAGCCGCTAATGTCACCAGCATGGTCACCAGATGGTAGCAAACTGGCATACGTAAGTTTTGAAAGCGGTAAAGCACAGATCTTCGTGTTAGATATCTACACAGGTAAGCGTGAAGTCGTGGCAGATTACCCTCGTCACAATGGTTCACCTCAGTTCTCACCTGATGGTAGCAAGCTAGCGATGGTATTATCTAAAACTGGTAGCCTACAGGTTTACATTAAAGATCTTCGCACTAAGCAATTGCGTCAAATCACTCATGGTCGTGCAAACAACACCGAAGCGGTTTGGGCACCAGATGGTCAGTCTATTTACTTCACGTCAGATCGTGGTGGACGTCCTCAGGTTTACCACATGGATTTAGCAACAGGTGATACTCAGCGTGTAACATGGCAGGGCAGCCAGAACATGGGTCCACAAGTAACCCCTGATGGTCGTTACCTTGTTGTTGTTAACCGTTCAGACAGTGGTTACAACATTGCTAAACAAGATCTTAAAACTGGTGCGATGCAAATTTTGACCAAAGCTCGTCTTGCGGAATCACCAAGCATTGCCCCTAACGGTAGTATGATTATTTATAGCTCTGCGCAGAATAATGGTACTTATGAATTATCTTTGGTATCTATCGATGGTCGTTTCCAAGCGCGTTTGCCGTCAAGCAGTAAACGTGTACGTGCTCCATCATGGGGACCGTTTTTATAATTTGAACTAGCTTAACTTTGCCTTGTAGGCATTACTGAGTTTAAAAAGGAAATATAGATGCAACTGAACAAAATTTTAAAAAGTTTAGCTATTGTACTGCCAATGATGACATTGGCTGCGTGTAGCTCAACTGATAGTGCAGACAGCTCTGCGGCTAACCAAAATGGTACCAACGGTGGCGGTAATTCTCGTCCAGATCAATCAATTGTATCGCCAGTTGATCAATCAGGTAGCATGAGCGAAGAGCAACTGTTAGAGCAACAGCTTCAGCAACTTCGTCAAGAGCAAACAGTATTCTTCAAGTTTGATAACTCAGAAATCCAACCTGAATATCAAGCAATGCTAGAAGCACACGCAGCTTACCTACGTGACCACCCAAGTGTAAAAGTGATTGTTGAAGGTCATGCTGATGAGCGTGGTACGCCAGAATACAACATTGCACTAGGTGAGCGTCGTGCAACAGCTGTAGCACAATACCTACAAGCATTAGGTGTACCTGCAAGCCAACTTTCAATCGTTAGCTACGGTGAAGAAAAACCTCTAGTGTTAGGTCACACTGATGCTGACTACGCGAAAAACCGTCGTGCGGTTTTAGTTTACTAATCTGATTTAGGTAAACAAAAATATGAGCAGTAACAAAGTAATGCGAAAACTTGCATTAGTGTTGCTGATGAGCGCGGCGACCCAAGTGGTCGCCGCGCCTGTATCGGCAGCGAATTTAGATAGCCTAGAGCGCATGTTAGAAGCGCAAGGCCAAGTACAATTGCAGATGCAGCGTCGCTTAGATCAAATGTCCTCAGATATTGATGAGCTACGTGGCAATGTTGAGCGTAACAGCTACGACATTAAGAAGATCGTTGATCGTCAACGTGAAATCTACCGTGAAGTGGATAACTTAAGCCGTCAGCCTGAGAAAGCAGCGCCAGCAGAAGAGAAAAAAGAACCAGCGTCAACTGAAGCTTACTCAAGCAACGTCAGTGAAAATGCAGCGTACGAGAAAGCGGTTAATCTGATCTTAAAAGATAAAGATTACAAAGGCGCAACTAAATCGTTCCAAAGCTTCTTAACCACATACCCAGATTCAGTATACAAGCCAAATGCAAGTTACTGGCTAGGGCAGTTGTTCTTCGCTCAGAACCAATTAGCGGATGCTGCAACGAACTTCAAAGTGGTTGCCGACACCAAAGATTCAAGCAAACGTGCCGACGCATTATTGAAACTTGGTGTGATTGCAGAGCGTAGTAATGACGTTGCAACAGCGAAAACCTACTACCAAGAAGTGGTGAAATCGTACCCGAACTCAACCACAGCACAACAGGCAAAAACAGCATTAGCTAAGCTGAAATAATCCTGTTAACTCAGTATGTAATGAAAAGCCTAGGTAGCAAAGCATCACTTTGTTCCTAGGCTTTTTTGTTACCGTTAGGTCGAAGCTGTGTTGGTTAAAGGTGAAATTTAGGAAATCCAGCGTATAATGTTCGGACACAAAAGGAATGCTAACGAGCAAGTGAATAATGAGTATTACATTTGATCCATCGGAGATGGTTTACCCGTTTCCGCCAAAACCTGCGCCATTAACTGATGCTGAAAAACAAAATTATATTGAGCAAATTAAGCAACTGCTAAAGGAAAAAGATGCAGTGCTGGTGGCGCACTATTACACCGATCCAGAGATCCAAGCATTAGCAGAAGAAACGGGTGGATTCGTTGGTGATTCCCTTGAAATGGCACGTTTTGGTAACCAACACCCAGCAACAACCCTGATCATTTGTGGTGTTCGCTTTATGGGTGAGTCAGCGAAAATCCTGACGCCAGAAAAGCGTGTATTAATGCCAACCTTAGAAGCTGAATGTTCACTCGACTTAGGCTGTCCTGTTGATGCCTTTAGTGAGTTCTGTGATGCTCACCCAGATCACACCGTTGTGGTGTATGCCAATACATCAGCAGCCGTAAAAGCCCGTGCTGATTGGGTAGTCACATCCAGTATTGCACTTGAAATTGTTGAGCACCTAGATAGTGAAGATAAGAAAATTATCTGGGGGCCAGATCGCCACCTAGGCTCATACATTCAAAAGAAAACAGGCGCAGACATGCTGTTATGGCAGGGCGAATGTATCGTTCACGACGAGTTCTCTGCTAAAGCACTGCGTGACATGAAACACCTTTACCCAGATGCAGCGATTTTGGTTCACCCAGAATCACCAGCAAGTGTTGTTGCTTTAGCGGATGCGGTAGGTTCAACAAGTCAGTTAATTAAAGCTGCCAAAGAGCTGCCGAATAAAAAGCTGATTGTGGCAACTGATAAAGGCATCTTCTTCAAAATGCAGCAAATGGTACCTGAAAAAGAGTTGGTTGAAGCCCCAACAGCAGGTGCAGGTGCAACATGTCGAAGCTGTGCACATTGTCCGTGGATGGCAATGAATGGCTTAAAAGCGATTTACACTGGGTTATCTGAAGGTGGTGAACAACATGAGATCTTTGTTGATGAATCACTACGTGAAAAATCACTGATCCCATTAAATCGTATGCTAGATTTTGCTGCTGAATTGCAATTGAAAGTAAAAGGTAATGCGTAATTAACGCTTATCTCTAGCTAAGTACTAGCAAACAGCAAGATAACAGATACTAAAAAGGCGAACATCATGTTCGCCTTTGTTGTTTTTGCTTGCAGAGCTGTGTGATATTTACGCTTCTACTAGTTGAGCACCACGTTGTGTTAAGCCACACAACATTGTTGGGATCGCATTGAAGATCTCTTCAAACTGTGCCAGTGCGTCAGCACCTTGTTCGCTTAATGCTTCTAATGCAGTTTCAGGATCGAACAATAAGCTGATTGAAAGTAATACGCCGCCAAGTAGGGCATTGTCTTCACTTTCAGGTGGCATGATGGTTTCCCAATCATCACGTGCTAATTGCCAGCCTTGCAGCATACCTTCACAGAAGTAGCTGGTCTCTTGAGTCACAATCTGACCATCATCAAGAGCACAGCCTTCAGGCCATTTCCACGTGCTTTCAAATAGGGCTTTACGCGCTTCATTCCAAATATCAATGATCGCGTTAGCGTACGCTTCTAATTCTTCATGAGTGCTAAAAGGTGAGATTTCTTCACCGCCCCATAAAAAGGCCAACCATTCAGCGGGATCAATAATGTTTGGCGCAGCTGCCATCGCGGTTACAAAACCACGGGTTTGAGATTCGTTAAGTAGCTGTTCGGCAAGGTGTTGATCTTGCAAAATGACGTTAAGTTGTGAAGACATAAACTATCTCTATTTAATCATTGTTAGGGTATTACTAGACGTATTTAACGATCAACGAAAGAGTAATAACGTTATATCAACCATTGTAACAGGCTAATTGCGCCAATATAGAGCAGGGGAAGAGATATTTTAACATTGATGATAATTTTGTTGTAAAAGTAAGCACTTAAAAAAGGGATTTCAGTTTTGTCTTGACCTTATACCCTTAGCACAATATAGTAGCCGTCCGTTGAGAGGCATAGCCTATCAACAACAAGTGGTGAGGTGTCCGAGTGGCTGAAGGAGCACGCCTGGAAAGTGTGTATACGGCAACGTATCGAGGGTTCGAATCCCTCCCTCACCGCCATCTCTTATTTAATAAGAGAACACAATTTAGGAGAGATGGCTGAGTGGTTGAAAGCACCGGTCTTGAAAACCGGCATACGTTAATAGCGTATCTAGGGTTCAAATCC
>NZ_SSMG01000018.1 GCF_009873615.1 Photobacterium lucens | reverse complement strand
AGCACAAACACCACAGAAAAGTAGCAATTCAGCCTTAAAGCAAACAAATATCAATACCGTTTCAAAATAAAAACAAACCCATAACCATATGATTTAAATCACATTTATTTTAAAAGAATAGAGTTTTTCGATTTAAATAAGACAAAAACAACTCATCAATAAATGAAAAAACAAAAAGATATTGAAAATCCTCTAAATTCTGCCTTTATGCAACTGCAGTAATAGATTTGCTACGTTATGATGTTTCCACGGTTGAAGACAACGGAATTCCCCACGGAGGGGACAACCTCAGTAGGCTGATATAGGGATGGTAGCCACATAACTATGGATGGCACAGCTTCCGCAGGTTGTTGAAAGGATTTGTTCAGGACGAACCAACCGTCTTATTCCCCAAATAGGAATAGTCCCATGGAATGGGCTGAATAGTGATTTTTATTTTCTATTCGATGATTTTAGTTGCTGATCTACAAAAAAAGCCCGCAATTGCTTGCGGGCTTTTTTATTTGGCTCCTCCTGCTGGACTTGAACCAGCGACATACGGATTAACAGTCCGCCGTTCTACCGACTGAACTAAGGAGGAATTGTACTTTTATCTTACTCGATCAAATCAAGTGAGATTGATATGGTGCCTCGAGGCGGAATCGAACCACCGACACGAGGATTTTCAATCCTCTGCTCTACCGACTGAGCTATCGAGGCAAAAACACGAAGTTAATCGTTGTTTTGCATTTCTTACGTGAGTAAGAGAATAAATGGTGCCGACTACCGGAGTCGAACTGGTGACCTACTGATTACAAGTCAGTTGCTCTACCTACTGAGCTAAGTCGGCACACTTTATTTGGCTCCTCCTGCTGGACTTGAACCAGCGACATACGGATTAACAGTCCGCCGTTCTACCGACTGAACTAAGGAGGAATTGTACTTTTATCTTACTCGATCAAATCAAGTGAGATTGATATGGTGCCTCGAG
>NZ_SSMG01000166.1 GCF_009873615.1 Photobacterium lucens | reverse complement strand
ATTGATCAGTTAGCATTCTGTCAACATCACAAAGAAAATAAAGTTAAAAAAAGACTCCTTTACATCACTTTTAGCACCAACAAGCAAAAACAATACATTTAGTTACAGTAAAAAGCATCAAGCACAACAAATAAAAAGATTTAATCGTTTGCTTTTTTCACAAACACATTAACAAAATTTAACTCAGTAAAAAAACCAAAAAAAAGAAAGGTTTTAACGCAAAAATAGACAACACAAAAGAAAAAACACATCAAACACAAATTTAACCAACAAAACATTGCGTAAAAGGTATATTTATTACACTCATGAACGCTATTCCTAACAATCTTACTGAATAACGGAATTTATTCACTTTAGCGATATCGAGTTAGCTTTATGTAGGTATAAAAAAACCTGCTACATAGCAGGTTTTTTGTTTAAATCTATCAACTCACAATGAATCAAGCCCAAGAACATCTTCCATGGTATAAAAACCTGGTGCTTTATCATTAAGCCACACTGCCGCACGAACTGCGCCATTGGCAAATGTCATGCGATCCGTTGCCTTGTGGGTAATTTCTACACGCTCACCAATGTCAGCAAACATAGCGGTATGTTCACCAACAATGTCACCAGCACGGATTGTTGCAAAGCCAATTTCATCACGAGTACGTTCACCAGTGATCCCTTCACGAGCATAAACGGCAACATCACTCAGCTTATTACCCATCGCACCCGCAATCGCTTCACCCATACCAATAGCTGTACCCGATGGCGCATCCACTTTATGACGGTGGTGTGCTTCAACGATTTCGATATCGCAATAATCACCCATCACTTTTGCTGCTTTTTCTAACAACTTAAATACTAGGTTTACACCCACACTATAATTAGGTGCCATTACTACAGGGATCTCTGCAGCCGCTGCATCAATCAGCTCACGTTCTTGCTCAGTAAACCCTGTGGTACCAATCACGATCTTTTTATTATGTTGCTTACAAAACTCAATGTTTGCCAAGGTTGCAACAGGTGCAGTAAAGTCAATCAATACATCAAAATCATCAAGAGCCTTGCTAAGATCATCCACAATGATCACGTTCGCAATACCCGTACCAGCTAACTCTCCCGCATCAACGCCGACTAACGTCGAACCTGCACGTTCAGTTGCTGCACCTAGCTCTGCTTTTTCTGATAGTTGTGTGGCTTTTAATAGCTGACGACCCATTCGGCCAGCGGCTCCGGCTATCGCAATTCTTACCATTGCGTGCTTCTCCCTTGATGAATATATAATTATCTCAACACTGTAGCGGTTTTACAGATGATAAAAAAGCCCCAGCTTTCGCTGAGGCTTATTATTCACAAATCAATCAGGTATTAGATATTCTTTACTTGAAGCTCTTTTGGCACTTCAAAGAACATATTCTCTTCTCGTCCAGATAATTCTTCTACTTCAGAGCCTGTTAACTTCTGGATCTGCTGAATGATTTGATTAACGAGCTCTTCTGGCGCTGAAGCTCCAGCGGTCACACCGACTGTAGATTTATTATCAAACCAAGCCGCATCAATATCTTCAACGCAATCAGTTAAATAACCTGGCGTACCTAACTTTTCAGCTAACTCTCGTAAACGGTTAGAGTTAGATGAATTTTTAGAGCCAACTACAATCATCACATCAACAGATTCTGCCATTTCACGCACTGCATCTTGGCGATTCTGAGTTGCGTAACAAATATCGTCTTTACGTGGGCCTTGGATCTCAGGGAATACTTGACGCAAGCGATCAATGACATCAGCCGTTTCATCCACAGATAATGTCGTCTGGCTAACATAGTGAAGATTAGTTGGATCTTTAACAATAGAGGTTAACTTATCGACATCCTCTGGTGTTTCAACAAGGTACATGCCACCATCTTGGTTTGCATATTGCCCCATTGTTCCTTCTACTTCTGGGTGACCAGCATGGCCAATCAACACCACTTCCATCGCTTTACGACTTGCACGTGCAACTTCCATGTGAACTTTAGTTACTAATGGACACGTTGCATCAAATACGGTTAATTGACGTTGTTTAGATTCGTTACGTACCGCTTGAGACACACCATGAGCTGAGAATATCACGATATTGTCATCAGGCACTTCGCTCAGCTCTTCAACAAAAATCGCCCCTCGCTGTTTTAGCCCTTCAACAACAAAACGGTTATGTACGACTTCGTGGCGAACATAAATAGGCGGTTGGTACATTTCCAATGCACGCTCTACAATGCTGATCGCACGATCAACACCAGCACAAAAACCTCGTGGGTTTGCGAGTAAGATTTTCATCAACGATTGCTCTTAACTTTCAATGGAGACAACCTCAACCTCGAAGGTCACGGCTTGTCCTGCAAGTGGATGATTAAAGTCTACGGTAACTGAATCACCCACAACGGCTGTAATTATACCTGGAATGTCATGACCATCAGGACCTGCAAAAGCAATGATATTGCCCACTTCAGCAGGCGCATCAGCACCAAATTTCGCCAGATCAAGATGGTGTATATTATCAGGATTCGGCATACCAAAAGCATCTTCTGGTGCTAATTCAAATGAATCTTTCGCACCTTCATTTAATCCTAATAAACACTTTTCAAAATTGTCAGTTAAGCTGCCATCGCCCATACGAAATAATGCAGGTTTGCCCATCGCATAGGTCGATTCCGCAACCGATCCATCTTCAAGTTTAATAGCAAAGTGCATCAACACTTCACTGTTATCTTTAATCACTGACATACCACTTCCTTTTGCTTAAACCATAGCGGCATTAATACCTTTACGGCTCATCTAATTTAATCTGTCCATTTAACAATAAAGCACTACGGGTATCAACGTGCTGATACCAAGGTTTTAGTGTTTCACTTTAATATTTTCTTCACTATCACAGTCACAGCCATTGTTTCGATATAAAAAAACGCAGCTCAATGAATGAACTGCGTTTATCTAAGATTAGTTTATTATGTGAACCTATTGCTGCTCTTTGGCTGCTTTATCTGATTTAAAACCATCTAAAATCAATAACGCGGCACCAATACAGATTGCACTATCGGCAATATTAAATGCCGGGAAGTGGTAGTCACCATAGAAAAAGTCGAGAAAATCGACCACAAAACCATGGTACATACGATCAAATAAGTTACCAAATGCTCCGCCAATAATTAGTGCATAAGCACAATTAGCGATTTTATTCGTCGCAGGCGTACGGCGCATCCAGTACATCAATAAACCACAGACACCAAAAGCAATTGCTGCAAACAACCAACGTTGCCAACCACTTGCATCACTTAAAAAGCTAAATGCGGCACCTGTATTGTGCACATATAGCAAATTAAAAAATGGTAGTACTTCGATTCGGTTTGGCCAGCCATAGCCCATTGTGTCCATCACTAACAGTTTAGTACCGTTATCGATGATAAATACCAGTACCGCTAGCCATAGCCAGCGAATACCTGATTCTTTAAGTGATAGCGATTGCTTCAGTGCTGTACTAGTCATTATGCAAACTTTCTCTCTTCGCCGTCGCCATCGATATTCGTTGCACAGCGACCACAAATCTCTTCATGACCTGCAATTGTGCCAACATCAGCAACATGGTGCCAACAACGCTCACACTTCGCCGCTTCTGATGCTTTCACAGATACATATAGACCTTCGATATCAGTCTCTTGTGCATCAGCTGGTTTGCTATCAGCAACGACTACTTGTGCTTTCGATGTTAGTAGAACGAAACGCAGTTCATCTTCAAGCTTGTTTAGCTTAGCCGCAAGCTCTGCATTTGCAGCAAGTGTCACTTCTGCTTGTAGAGAGCCACCGATCACTTTTTCGTTACGTGCAGCTTCTAGTAGCTTGTTCACTGAACCACGTACTTTCTGGATTTCAGCCCAGAACTCGTTGTTTAGCTCTTCACCTTCAGCAAGACCGAATAGACCTTCGAACCACTCACCTGTGAATACGAACTTGTCACGTTGACCAGGCATTTCATTCCAGATCTCATCAGCGGTGAACGACATGATAGGTGCCATCCAACGTACTAGAGCTTCAAGAATGTAGTAAAGCGCAGTCTGACAGCTACGTTGAGCGTGACCACCACGTTTCGCTGTATATTGACGGTCTTTAATCACGTCTAGGTAGAATGAACCCATTTCAACAGAGCAGAACTGCATTAGGCGTTGTGTTACTGCATGTAGGTTATACGCGTCGTAGTCTTTAACGATTTCAGCTTGTGCCGCCATTGCACGACCCACAGCCCAACGATCAAGTGCCACCATCTCTTCTGCTGGTACGCAATCTGTTTCTGGGTTGAAACCGTGAAGGTTCGCAAGGAAGAAACGTGCGGTGTTACGAATACGACGGTAAGCATCTGCAGAGCGCTTTAAGATCTCGTCAGATACTGCCACTTCGCCAGTGTAATCGGTAGAAGCAACCCATAGACGTAGGATATCTGCACCAAGCTTGTTCGTTACATCTTTAGGTGCAACGACGTTACCGATAGATTTAGACATCTTACGGCCTTGACCATCAACTACGAAGCCGTGTGTTAACACTTGCTTGTACGGTGCTTTATCTTTCATTGCTACTGATGAGATCAATGAAGACTGGAACCAACCACGGTGCTGATCTGAACCTTCAAGGTATAGATCAGGTTCATTACCATTAAACTCTGGACGGTTATCAACCACAGCGTAGTGAGTCACACCTGAATCAAACCATACATCAAGAGTATCAAGTACTTTTTCGTAATTTGCTGCATCTTCAGCGCTCATTACGTCAGTCAGATCGAGATCCCACCACGCTTGAATGCCTTTTTGCTCAACAAGCTGTGCTACTTTTTCAATTAGCTCAGATGTTTGCGGGTGAAGCTCTTGGGTTTCTTTATGAATAAACAGTGCAATTGGCACCCCCCAAGTACGCTGACGAGAGATACACCACTCAGGACGACCTTCGATCATACCTTCGATACGGCTTTGACCCCACTCAGGCATCCATTGAACGTTCTTGATTTCACCCAATGCTTTAGCACGTAGACCCGCTTTGTCCATTGAGATGAACCATTGCGGCGTTGCGCGGAAGATAATTGGAGTCTTGTGACGCCAACAGTGTGGGTAGCTGTGCGTAATTTTTGAGAAGTTCAGTAGTGAACCGTGCTCACGTAGCACTTCAACAACCGCTTCGTTTGCTTTTAATACGTGTTGACCAGCAAAGATCTCAGTATCAGGTAGGTAAACACCGTTACTACCTACAGGATTTGCAATTTCAAGGTTATATTTTTGACCAACCACGAAGTCTTCTTGACCGTGGCCAGGTGCAGTGTGTACACAACCAGTACCTGATTCAGTCGTTACGTGATCGCCTAAGATAACTGGCACATCAAAGCTGTAGAACGGGTGGTTAAAGCGAAGTAGCTCTAACGCTTCACCTTTACAGAAACCTAGGATTTCTGATTCTTCAAAACCAACGCGAGCCATTACATCTTTAACAAGCTCTGCAGCAACGATTAAACGCTGTGGTGCAGGATGCGCTTCAGTCGCTGGCGTTTGTACTAATGCGTACTCAAGATCTGCACTGATCGCAACAGCACGGTTAGCTGGCATTGTCCAAGGTGTGGTTGTCCAGATAACGATAGACACATCGCCTTCGCCTTTATCTGCGTCACAGCCGAATTTAGCCAATACTGCTGCTTCATCTACCGCTTTGAATTTAACATCGATAGATAGAGAAACTTTATCTTGGTATTCCACTTCTGCTTCTGCTAGTGCTGAACCACAGTCAGTACACCAGTGAACAGGTTTGAAACCTTTTAGTAGGTGATTGTTATCAGCAATTTTACCTAGTGCGCGAATGATGTTTGCTTCTGTCGCAAAATCCATAGTGCGGTAAGGCTTATCCCACTCACCTAGTACACCTAGACGAATGAAACTTTCTTTTTGGCCTTCAACTTGGCCTGCCGCGTATTCACGACATTTTTCACGAAATTCTGCAGCCGTTACTTTCTGACCCGGCTTACCCACTTTCTTTTCTACCATTAATTCGATAGGTAGACCGTGACAGTCCCAACCAGGAATGTACGGTGAGTCAAAACCAGACAGAGTCTTTGACTTAATAATAATGTCTTTAAGAATCTTGTTTAGTGCGTGACCAATGTGAATATCACCGTTAGCGTATGGAGGGCCATCGTGTAATACGAAAGATTTCTTACCTTTCTTTGCTTTACGGATCTCACCGTAAAGATCTTCATCATACCAACGCTTAAGCATTGCAGGCTCACGCTGAGCTAGGTTGCCTCGCATCGGAAACCCTGTTTCAGGCAGGTTCAGGGTATCTTTATAGTCGCTCATTGATTCTAGATTCCGTTACTTGGGCGAAGTTGGACATTATTACGCTCAGACAGCCACACCCGTGCTGTTTGAGCATCTCGCTCGATTTGACATTTAAGCGCATCGAATGATTCAAATTTCTTTTCGTCACGCAACTTATGGCGTAACACGACTTCAAGCTGACGTCCGTAGAGATCAGCTTTAAAATCAAATAAATGTACTTCTAATTGTCGACGTACACCTTTTACTGTTGGTCGATTACCAACATTAGCAACCCCCATAATAGGGCCGCTAGCTGCACCATACACTTCAACAGCATAAACACCAGAAACCGGTGTTACGCGTCGTTTTAACGGTATATTGGCGGTAGGGAAATCAATGGTTCGACCTAACTTTCGACCGTGAGAGACACGACCTGTAATACTGTAAGGTCGACCAAGCATCATCTCCGCTTGTTCAAGGTCGTCATTCGCTAATGCTTGGCGAATAGCAGTGCTACTTACACGCTGCTCTGAAACACAAAAGCTTTGGGTGCTCACCACCTCAAAGCCATGTTTTAGGCCAGCGGCAACTAACATATCAAAACTGCCACTGCGATCTTTACCAAAGCGAAAATCATCGCCGATCACCAGAAACTTAACACCCAATTGCTTAACCAACAAGCGTTCGACGAAATCTTCCGCACTCATGTTAGCAAAATGGTGATTAAAACTAATACACAACAGACGATCAATACCGACCTTTTTTAGCTGTAAGTATTTGTCTCTAAATCGTGTTAAGCGTGCTGGCGCGTTATCACCAGCAAACAATTCTAACGGCTGAGGCTCAAAAGTCATAACCGTAGCAGGTAATTGCATTGCATGGGCTTTCGCGACTACTTGTTGTAGTAACGTTTGATGTCCTAAGTGAACACCATCAAAGTTGCCGATAGTCAACACACAGCCATGATGCTGGGGTTGAATATTATGTGTGCCTCGAATTAATTCCATGCGCCCTGTTACTTATCACTCATCTCATTTCACCCAGTATCTGACCTGAGTGAATAATCAAAATCGACCTTTAAGCGAAAATTCCGCCGCTATTATTGCTGAAAATATCGTAATTTCGCAGTAAAAGCTGGCGGATTATATACTACTCAACGCTTGCAATCAGCTATCAGTGCGCAGATGACGTGGACGAATGCCTAAAATCATCGCAATTACTAAATAAACACTGGCACCAATCGCAATTAAACCAAACAACCAACCGACACGCTCAAGCAAGTGGAAGCTTAGCCATTGTTCTATTGTTGGACTAAACCATAGCAAGCTAGACACCATCGCTACGCCAGCTATTGCCAAACGTAAAACAAAGAATAGTGTTTGGCGACTAATACGGTAAATATTTTCAATATGTAGGCCACGGTATAGCAAAGCTGCATTCAACAGTGCAGATAACACACTTGCAATAGATAAACCGACATAACCATAAAACGGTGCGAAAATGCCGTTAAACACCATATTGCTAACCATCGCAATAATACCAATTTTTACCGGTGTTTTGGTATCTTGGCGTGCATAATAACCAGGAGCAAAAATCTTAATTAACATGTAATTAAGTAAACCAGCCGATACCACCCAAAGTGAAACAGCAGTTTGGTTCACATCATACACACTAAATTCACCACGCATGAACATTACCATCAGCATAGGTTTAGCTAAGGTGATCATACCAAGCATCGCAGGAATACCGAGTAGTAACACCATTCGCACTCCCCAATCCATGGTTTGTGCAAATTGCTCTGGTGATTTATCAACATGCTTACGCGACAGGGCTGGCAAGATCACCGTTGCAATCGCAATACCAAATAAACCTAATGGGAATTCTAATAGGCGATCTGAGTAATACAACCAACTGATCGAGCCTGTCATTAAGAAACTGGCAATAAACGTATCAAGCAATAAGTTGATTTGGGTAACAGATACACCGAATAGCGCAGGTAGCATGAGCTTACGAATTTTTACCACGCCAGGATCGTTCCAGCCCCACTGTGGGCGAACCAAATAGCCTTCACGATATAAAAATGGCAGTTGGAAACTAAATTGGATCAAGCCGCCTAAAAAGACACCTATCGCTAAACCAATTTCAGGTTGCGCCAAATGCGGCGACACAAACCATGCACAGCCAATGATCGCAATATTTAAAAACACTGGCGTAAATGACGAAATCGCAAATTTACCCAAGGTGTTTAAGATTGCCCCCGACAATGCAACAAAGGTGATAAACCATAAATACGGGAAAGTGATTTTTAGCAGTAAACTCGCTAATTCAAATTTTTCCGCATCTGCACCACCGTGAAGCCAGTCCCAAAACCAACCAAAACCAAACAGTGCCGTGACTGCACCTGAGCCTAATACCCCAAGTAAAGTCACAATGGTTACAATACCACCAAGGGTACCGGCAGCTTTTGCTATCAGCTGTCGAGTGCGATCAACATCGCCTGCTGCGTGGTATTCCGTCAATACAGGAACAAATGCTTGCGAAAAAGCGCCCTCTGCAAATAGACGGCGTAAAAAGTTGGGTATTTTATTGGCAAAGAAAAAAACATCGGCCGCAGCCCCTGCTCCCATTAGGTTAGCAACCACCACATCTCGCACTAAACCAAGCACGCGAGAGACCAAAGTCATGGCGCTAACTATCATTCCAGAGCGTAAAAGACGCTTACTCACAAAAAAACCTCATAAAAGATGGTTCAGAAAGGTGACTTCTGATTCCAAATGCTGGTAAAATCTGCCGCCATATTAACCGTGTTAATCCGCAAGTGCCAACTAGATTGGTCTGGCGGTTATTCGCACAAATCATTTGACAATAGATAAGAACCAAGGCATAGTCCTCGGCCTTAAATTGTCACCGTACCAAGATTTGGGAGTTACACCCTTGGCAAATATCAAATCTGCTAAGAAACGTGCACTAACTTCAGAAAAACGTCGCCAGCACAACGCTAGCCGTCGTTCTATGATGCGCACTTTCTTCAAAAAAGTTATTGCTGCTATTGAAGCTGGCAACAAAGAAGCTGCAACACAAGCTTTCGCTGAAATGCAACCTGTTATGGATCGCATGGCTACTAAAGGCCTGATCCACAAAAACAAAGCTGCACGTCATAAAGCTCGTCTAGCTGCTAAAATCAAAGCTCTTTAATTTTTAATTATTGAGTTACGATTTGAAAAAACCGACCTAAGGTCGGTTTTTTTATACCTAAAATTCATATTCCTCTGACTCTTCATCGCCCATTCTGTGGCACACTTTCCCCACTTTTCTTTATCAGCTAAGTACCCAAAATGAAAAAAACACTGTTACGAGGTTTGCTTAACGTCTTACCTTTGGTCTTAAGCATCTGGCTTTTTTGGTCATTATTTGAGTCATTAGACAAAGTTGGCAACTTTTTATTTGGTTTATTCCACATAGGTGAACTATTCAAAGGTGCTGGTTTCTTATTGATCCTCACTTTGCTTTTTGTCGCAGGCTTACTATTTTCTGTTAGCCCTATCGCATGGCTGTATGATTTCATCATTCGTCAATTAATGCGTTTTCCGTTCTTCAAAACGGTTTACAGCAGCATTAACGACATTGCTTCTCTGATCAGCAGCGATAATAAAAACAAAGGACAGCAAACCGTATTGGTTCGCCAAGCCAACGATAGCTATGTAATTGGCTTTATTATGTCAGATGATATGCCTGCACCACTGGCAGCCGCATTACCTGACGGTGATTGGGTACCCGTGCTATTCCCATTAAGTTACCAAATTGCAGGCGTAACAACATTGGTCAAACGAGAAGATTTAACGGTTGTTGATTGGTCATTTGAAGAGGCTATGAAATATAACCTAACAGCGGGTATTTCAGCGCCTAAAAATAATAACGATAAAATACAGAAAGAAACGGATGATACAGCAAATAACCCTGTGTAATTCTCGCTGTATCAATCCTTAGGCAACGTTAGCCCCATCATTTAAGGTTGGGGCTCATTAAACAAATAAAGAGCTAAAATCAGCCTCACAGATGCGTGTAACTGATGGATGCATGATCATCCGCTCGGCAAAAATCACAAAGTACTCTTCTGAAATATCATTCAGCCTTTTGACTTCATGGACTTGGCAAGTCTCTTTCAGCTCTTTGGCATAGATCGATGGTGCGATAAACATGGATTTTTGGTAAGCCGAAAACGCTTTAATTAAGGCAGAATCGTCAAATTCACCCAAAATATTAGGCGTAATACCTTGCTGATCAAACCATTGATGAAGTTTGCGTCCCATTGCTGAACGTTTACTTGGTACCAGCAACTTATAATTTTCAATACAAGCCGGAAACTCTGATTCATCTAATCGATCTGAGCAAAAGAAGCTCATACCAGACTCACCTAATTTTTTACTGTATAGACCAGGGCTTTGAGTGGAATCAACAGGGCAATCAGATAAGATCATATCAAGCTTGTGCTGAGATAACTGCTCCAACAGCATTTCGTGGGTTGATTCAAAACAACTAAAATGAATACGCTGATCTTCTGGCATCCCTTCAAGCAGTACCTGACTCACTAACCGCTTAGATAAGGCGTCAGCCACCCCGACTTCAAACAATTGATTATCACGTTGGGTATAGTTAATCCGATCTAACATTTGATAGCTCAAATCAAACATCTTATCAGCGTACTTAAACACCATTTGTCCTAGCTCTGTTGGCTCTATTTGACGCCCAACTCGCTTTGTGAGCTTTCCTTTCAAACGATCTTCTAGTGCGCGGATCTGTCCTGTTACCGTCTGAGGAGCTAAGAATAAAGCATCCGCCGCCTTAGTCACTGAACCTTGTTTGCAGACCATCCAGAAATAATACAAATGATTATAATTTAGGTGAGACATACTCAATATTTAGCCAATAAAAAACCCCAACGACAAAGCTTACGCAGTGCCACAGGGGTCTTCAATCTTTATCTTATTATTTCTCTAATAAGTATGTGCTAAAACCTATTAGCCCGCTTGCTGACGGTTAAACCGATCTTGCTTACGGTATCGCTCACCGCCACGTTGCTCAAGAGCACGCTCTTGAAAAGAGGATTTAGAAGAAATCACTTTCGTGTCTTCTTTCTTTCCATCACTCAAGCCTTGTAAATACGCTTGGCAAACTTCAGAGCGATCAGCTGTCGTGCAATGCTGATATTTTGTTGCCGCAACACCTGACGTTGCGAACGTTAAACACAGTGTAGCTAATAGGTATTTATACATATTACGCCTCTACTTTTTGTGCTTCCTTCGGAAGTGAACGACTCAGTAGCACATAACCGACAACCGCAGCTACCGTTGAGCCTAACAAGATCCCTAGTCGTGAGTAGGTTGCGAAACTTTCATCCGCCCCAACAAACGCCAATGATGAAATAAAGATCGACATGGTAAAGCCAATACCACACAGTACCGATACCGCGAAGATATGCTTAAATCCGATGTCATCAGGTAATTTCGCAAAGCCACACTTCACTGCAATAATACATGCAGTAAATATACCTAGCGGTTTACCAATAAATAGACCTGCTGCAATACCGACAGGCAACATCGCCGATAAGCTTTCTAGTGAAACGCCATCTAATGAGATACCTGCATTTGCAAATGCAAAGATAGGCAAAATAGCGAAAGCAACATATGGATGTAACACGTGCTCTAGGTGCTTCAATGGTGAATGGGTATCAGAACGGCCATCTTCACCTGTTAGTGGAATAATAAAACCAAGTACCACGCCAGCTAATGTCGCATGTACACCAGACTTCAATACGCTAACCCACAGCACAGCCCCAACGATTAAGTACCAAGAGATCTTAGTTACGTTCTTTAGGTTCATCCAGAAAAGTACTGCTGTTGAAGCAAAGGCTACCGCTAGTGCCACTGTTGATAGATCTGAACTATAGAACAGCGCAATGATCACAATCACACCAAGATCATCAATAATAGCCAACGCTAACAAGAACACTTTCAAGCTTACTGGTACACGATTACCCAGTAGTGCCATTACACCTAATGCAAAAGCAATATCAGTTGCAGCCGGAATTGCCCAACCTTTAATTGCCATTGGATCGCTGTAATTAAACGCAACATAAATAAGCGCAGGTGCAACCATACCGCCAACCGCAGCGATTGCAGGGAAGATAGCTTTTTCCTTTGTATTTAATGCCCCTTCAATCAGTTCACGTTTAACTTCTAAACCAATAAGTAAGAAGAAAACGGCCATCAGACCATCATTGATCCAATGAGAAACAGATAAACCAGCAACATAGCTATGCAGCGTATCGTTGTACACTGACGCTAACGGTGAATTAGCAATGATCATCGCAATCAGCGCAGCAATAATTAAAACAATACCACCAGCGGATTCTAATTTAAGAAACTTACGAATAGCATCGGTCATCGACCGTCACTCCTATAAAAACAATATGAAATAATCAATTAAATGCAGTTTAAACGCCAATCTCAGCACTTGTGAAATCGGTTGTTTAGATATAACCACTCGGAAATTACGAGTAATTAGACCGTTAACAAAGTAATAACCGTGCAGTACTAACGAACATCTGACATTTATGCGCATTTTCCCTGTCATGTGTTTCCCTATAACTATAGGCAAACTGTCATAATTGACCGATTTTTACCGTATTTTATGAAGAAAAGACAAAATTTCGCTTCCTTACTATAAAAAATATTTAAATTCTCAATATCTAACTAAAAAACAAAATAGTCCATATATTACATGCAGTTAAAACCCAAAACACAGAATTCAATTAAGGCTATTTAATCGCTTGCTATCACAAAAAAGCGACAAACTGCCATTGTGACAATGAGTGTAATATTTCTGAAATATAAGCCATCTACTATTCACGCAGATTTCAACAAAATGAAACCCAAACGACATACTACTGTCATGGAGAAATGATTATGACTACCCAAGCCACTACTGCTGTATCTAAGTTCAGCTCTATGCGTTGGGTCCGCTGGGCTAACCTAGCGTTCATGCTTTATCTGTTACTTGTTGCTGTATCTATGGTCAGCAGCGGTTTTAAATGGTCTGTTGGCGAGCAAGCTAAGACCTTATTCGAATTTGCCTCTCATCCTGTAGCAGGATTAATGATTGGCTTAATCGCAACAGCATTAATTCAGTCATCAAGTACTGTAACGTCAATCATTGTTGGTCTTGTTGCCGGTGGTTTACCAGTAGAAACAGCAATCCCAATGGTAATGGGTGCAAATATTGGTACTACCCTAACAAATACGTTAGTTAGCTTAGGACATGCGCGTTGTAAGGATGAGTTCCGTCGTGCATTCGCTAGTGCAACCGTCCATGACTTCTTCAACCTTCTAGCTGTAGCAATTTTCTTGCCACTAGAAATGATGTTTGGTCTGCTAGGTAAGCTATCTAGCTGGTTAGTGTCTCCATTCTTAAGTGCTGGCGATATGAGCATGAAGGGAATGGACTTTATGAAGCCATTGACTCAACCCGCTGTTGATCTAGTAAAAGGTCCACTACAAGCATTTGGTAACATGGGTGGCGCAGCCTTAATCTTTATCGGTATTGCATTAATTTTCGTAGCAATCACGATTATGGGTAAACTAATGCGTAACCTAATGGTTGGTCGTGCTCGTGACATCCTTAAGAGTGCAATCGGTCGTGGTCCATTACACGGTATTGCATCTGGTACAGCAGTTACAATTTTGGTTCAATCATCATCAACAACAACAAGTTTGATGGTTCCACTAGTAGGTACAGGTGTTCTTAAAGTTCGTGATGTATACCCATTCACCCTAGGTGCAAACATCGGTACATGTATCACGGCACTACTAGCAGCAACAGCAGTATCTGGCGATAACGCAGTATTCGCACTACAAATCGCACTAGTACACCTATGTTTCAACGTACTAGCAACAGTATTGATTTACGGTGTTCCGTTCCTACGTGAAATTCCGTTGAAGTGTGCTTTCTACTTAAGCGACCTTGCAACAAAGAACAAAGCAGCAGTAGCAGGTTACCTAGGTCTAGTATTCCTAGCTATCCCAGGCTCAATCCTAGCCTTCACTGCTTAATAAAACGAAACATGAAAAAGCCCAGCAGATGCTGTAATGCCGTTCGGATAAGCATCATCGTTTATACCTAAACGGGTACTTGGATGGCACAAAGAGGACTGAACGTGG
>NZ_SSMG01000165.1 GCF_009873615.1 Photobacterium lucens | reverse complement strand
GTTCTATTATGTAATGAGTAAAACATATATTCCGCTACTACATGAATGTGAAATAAGAATAAAAGGGAAATGGAGAGCGAATAATGAAATATGGTGTGGTTTGCTGCTATTTATTATCTATTTTTCTTTTAATAGGATGTTCGACGAGTCGACATGAACAATTATCAGAGCTTGGTTTTACTCGTCATTATCTCGATGGTTATCAAGATGGTTGCCATAGTCGAACCTTAGATGAAATGACTTATTCAGAAGGATTTAGGCGCGATCCAGAGCGGATGGCAATGAAAGGAAAATATGCCAATGGTTGGAACGATGGCTTTGAACATTGCTATAACGATGAAAGAGATGACTATCATTAAAAATAAAAAGCAGCAATAAATGCTGCTTTTTATTTAATTTACCGATAAAAGATTAATTATTTTTTTCGTATGGCTTTGGCTCATAAAAACGTTTTAATTCGTTCATTACTTGCATTAGCGTTGATAGTTTTGGTTTACCTTCATCTTTTAGCTGGTAATTATTATCGTAAACGTTGTAATTACCATATTTATCAACTACCGTCGTTTGTTTCTTCTGTACTACAACGATGTCATCATCATTACCCGCTAAGATCCAGCGGCGATCATTATTTTGATCAAATAAACTTACACCAGAGCTGTAATTTGATGGTGCAGTCGCAACATTTAATAGCGACTCCATTAATGTTGGTACTACATCCAAGTTACTGGTTAGGCGTGTGACATCTTGTGCAGCATGATCTGGCCAGTGAATGATTAATGGCACTTTAATTTGGTACTTGCTGTAGTTACTGCCAGAGCCCCAAGTATTGTTACCCGTTTCATTAAACTCAGTGCCATGGTTAGAAGCAATCACAACAATGGTATTGTCTAATACGCCTTTAGCTTCAAGATTAGCGAAAACACGACCAAGCATTTCATCAATGTGGAAAGCGGCATTACGGTAACTGTTTTTCAGAAGTAACGTTGAATCAACCCCTTTCTCATTAATGGCATTACTGCCTAAAGACGGAGTGAAGCGAGGCTTATAATGCTCACCTTCTTTAAATTGCTGTACTGAAGTCAATTCAAGGAAACTAAACCAAGGTTGACCAATCTTTTGTTTAACAAGCCAGTGTTGCCAATCTTTAAGCGCATGGGCATCGCTTGGCACTTGATCTGGATGCTCAGAGTCAGTTGTGGCTAGCTTAGTATTGGCAAAAATAGCTTCACGGTAAATTGGCAGCTCAAAATTCTCACCACTGAATAAACCAAAGTGGTAGCCACGGTTTTGTAGCGTGTTGAGTAAAATCGGTGATTTATTTTCAGCTCGGATACTATTGGCATAACCACTTGGTAGGCCATAAAGTAAACCAAATACACCTGTTGAATCACTGTTACTTGAACTGTAATTGTCCGTGAAATCAAGATTTTGTTCGGCAAACGCAGACAAGTTTGGCATCACCATTGGGGTGATCATGTCACTGCGTAGGCTATCAACCATAATGATCATCAGGTTTTGACCTGTTCCTTGATCATTAAAGCTGAGTTTTTGAATGGGGTAGCGAACTAATTCGCTGTTCTTTACGCCTTGCTCTGCACGACGCTTAGTGTATTCCTGTCGGTCTAACAAACCATGCTTTTCCATGAAGGTTTTTGCCGTCATCGGATAAGAGAACGGGAAGTTAGAGCGTTGCATTGTCACTGGACGGTATAAGTTAGCATCCGCCCAGATATAAATAAGGTGGCTACCTAGAAAGCAAACGCCGAAAACAAAAGCGATAGGACCGCCGACATGTTTGCGTGTTAGCTTTCTAAGTTTGCGCCATACCCACTCAGAGCACATTAACTCTAAGAGGAAGATGACTGGAACGACAACAAATAGGTACTGCCAGCGCGCATTTAATTCTGTTTTATCGCCACTCAACAGTAAGTCCCAGACCAGTGGGCTTAAATGGAGATCAACGCTTTGGTACGCATAGGTATCAAGCAGTAGGGCGGTTAAACCAACAGTGGCAACGAGTACACCAAATAAACGCATTAAGCGTTGTGATGGGATCAGGAAGCTTGCTGGAAATATAATGAGAATATAAATGCCAAAAACAAGAAATCCAAAGTGACCAACCCAACTTAACAAAAGGTAAAGTTGTCCGATCAAGGTTGCAGGCCAGTCTGAATGAGTAATATATCGCGTACCCAATAGCATGGCTGCGATGATATTAAAGAAACTGAACCAATGTCCCCAGCTAATCAGCTGTGAGACTTTCTCTTTGTAGGTATTTCCGCTGGCGACCATAAATGTCAATTCTTCTCAGTCTTCAATGCAAGTTTAATCAGGTGATTAAACTTAGTCTTTTTTAATTGAGGTCTGCAGAGCTTTAGCAAATTTTTCTGCAATCACTGCACGTTGAGCAGCTGGCACGTTAGCGTTAATGATATTAGTCGCAATATCACCAACTACCATTAGTGCTAGTTCTGGCGAAGTTTGATGTTTTTCAAGTACATCGAACACGTCATCAATAATTTGTTCAACTTGTTTATTTGTGTATTTTGAAGTAATTGGCATAAGAAATCTTGTTTAATGTTTACGTAAGCGACTTATGATAACCTAGAGTTCAGTTTTCTTGAAAACCTTTTCATTATGAGCCTTACACTTTCTAATGTCATTCTTCATCAATTGACAAAAAACGACCAAGATGAACTAGAAATACATCTTAGAAATCAGACACTAGAGAACGATGCATCGACAGAAGATCTCGTGGCTGAACTTAACCGCATTTACAGTAGTAAAGGTGCGAAAGGTTTTGCACTTTTTGCTCAAGACAGTGAGTTTTCCCATTGGTTAAAGCAATTTCGTCAAGGTGAGTTAGATTTTCTGACTTTTTCTAATATGTCAGCGAAGCGCTTACAAACCGAATTGGCGAAATACCCATTTGCGGAAGCGGGCACAATTGTCATGGCAGAGTATCAGTCACTAGCAACTGATTACCTGTTTATTGGTATGTTGCCCACTTGCCACAGCATGAAGGTAACTGAGCAGCTAAGTATCAGCGTGACCGATTACCTTGATATCGCGAAAATGGATATTGTGGCACGTATCGACTTGTCATCATGGGAAACCGATCCAGAATCGAAACGTTACCTTACTTTTATTAAAGGCCGAGTAGGTCGTAAGATTGCCGATTTTTTCTTAGATTTCATGCAAGCAGATGTTGGCTTGGACGTGAAAGAGCAGAACCAAGTACTGATGCAGGCGGTTGAAGATTTCTGCGCGGATTCTCGTTTAGATAAAGAAGAAAAGCAGCAATACCGTAAGCAAGTTTACGATTACTGTAATAGTCAGCTACAAGCTGGTGATGAAGTTACGGTTAAAGAGCTTGCAAGTGAACTGCCTACTTCTGATGATGGGACTAACTTCTATGAATTTACCTCTAAACAAGGTTATGAGTTAGAAGAAAGTTTCCCTGCCGATCGTACTGCAATGCGTAAACTGACCAAATTTGTGGGTTCTGGCGGTGGTATGACGTTGAACTTTGACAGTATGTTGTTGGGTGAGCGTATTTTCTACGATGCAGAAACCGATACCTTAACTATTAAAGGTACGCCACCGAACTTAAAAGATCAGTTATTACGTCGTTTAAATTCGGATAACTAATCATCCAAACGGCTTGTCCGTAATCATTAGCAACGGCTAAATACTCATGGCCTTGATTGTGTGCTTTCACTATTGATGAAAGTAAAGCAGTCAGGCCTATTTTTTTATCTGTTACAAAGCTTAAAAATGCTGCTAATGAAATGTTTTTTATTTGGTACGCTGTGTTATTAAATATCGAACAATGTATTAAAGTTCGCGTTTTAATCAATCTTGATAGGCTTGTTTCGTTATTTGCTCATATAGATAGGATTATTTTTAAAAATTGATCTTTATCATTGGATCTTGCAACGTCCGGTGGATAATAACCCCACTATGATAGTTCAAAACAATCATTCAGTTCGTTCGCAACGTGAACTGAACGCAGTGAAAGCGATGATTCGCCTATATTGTAAAACGTTGCACCGTGGGGCAATTATTTGTCCTGAATGTGAAAGTCTTATCGAGTATGTTGAAGAACGTGTTAGCGGTTGTCGGTTAGGTGAGGATAAACCTAGCTGTTCGCACTGTATTGGGCATTGCTATCAATCGGCTAAGCGTTTACAGATGATCCATGTATTGCGTTGGACGTTTCCACGTTACTTATGGCGTCATCCAATCCGGGCGTTACAATTTAAATTAGACAATTTACACAGTGCCCAGATGTCAGCAGGAAAAGCGGAGATCTTTACGAAAACGGGTTAGATCAGCGACGATTTAACACGGAAAATATGAACAGATGTTTTGTGCTCTGATCTGTAGGTTTACCTATCAAAGACAGAGAAAAGAAAGGCTGCATGATGCAGCCTTTCGTTGTTTTACATGCCAGTTTTAATCATTGCTTACGCAGCGAGTTTTTCTAAGATACGTTGCAGTAAACGAATACGAGGTTCAATTGAAGCCAGATCTAGCCACTCGTCTGCACTGTGGAAACCTGCACCAATAGGACCTAAACCATCTAATGTTGGTACGCCTAGTACTGCAGTTAGGTTAGCGTCAGATCCGCCACCTACCGCTTGCCACGTAATATCAATACCTAAGTCTTTACCGATTGTTTCAACTTGTGCCATTAATTGCTCGGTCTGTGGGCTTGGTACCATTGATGGTTTATGTGCTTCACGTTCAGCAACCACTTTTACATCAGCAGTAAATGGCGTTTCACATAGTGCACGAATTTTTTTATCTGCTGCTGCGTATTCATCGTTATCCCAAAAACGAACATCAACAATGGCTTCGGCAAAATCAGGTACGATGTTTGCGCCAACACCACCTTTTACCACGCCTACGTTGAAAGTGGTGCCTGATTCAAAGTTAGTGAGTTCATTAATCGCAATGATCCAATGTGCCATTTCACTGATTGCACTACGACCATTTTCAGGCTCGTTACCCGCATGCGCAGCTTTACCGTGGAAACCTAAACGGTAACGTGCCATACCCTTACGCGCTTTAACTAATGAGCCATCAGCACGTGCAGCTTCTGCTACAAAAACGTGTTTTGCATTCACAGCTACGCTTTTTAGCCATGCTTCAGAATGTAATGAGCCAATTTCCTCATCTGGGTTCATACATACACAGATAGATAGTTTATCTAATGTTGTTTGCTCTAAACTACGCAGCGCATAAAGGATATTTAATAGGCCAGATTTCATATCTGAAACCCCAGGACCATAGGCTTTGGATTCATCGGTTGTCATTGGACGAGCGGCAGCAGTGCCGACTGGGAAAACGGTATCCATATGACCGATTAGCATCGCATCAATGTGCTCAGCTTCTGGTTTGTTACGAATTTCTAAACCGGTACCTGCGATACCACAATCAATACGCTTAATGTGCCAGCCAAGATCTTGGTATTTCTGTGCCATGGTATCAGCGATAAAGTTGATGCCTTCAACGGTTAGGGTGCCACAATCAACGTTAATTAAAGGGCGTAGTTCTTCTAGGTAAGAATCAAGACAAAAAGACATAATCAGCTCCGAGTTGCGTCAATGCAAAAAAATAGCGTCAGTGCAGAAATCAAATGAAGTGGTGTTTGCTTGTGATGAAAAGTATTTGCCGTGAGCGAGTACTCACGGCAAAAGTGAAAGGCTTATACCAAGATGTTCATCACGAACATGGCAGCAAAAGCATTCAGTACAGAAATTGCAATCATAACCGGAATGTAGCGACCTTCAGTACCGATAGGGCCCATGATGCGGCCCATGTACTGAACTTGTGAGCCCATTAGGTAGATAGCAGGTGCCAAAATAGCAATGTGCTCACCTGTTAAAATACCTTGGTCAAACAGGGTGATCACAACACCTACAGCACCACCCATCGACATCCATGCGCCAATCAGTACTGCTGCGGCTTCACCGGGTAGGCCAAATACTGCCATGATTGGTGAGAACAGTGTGCCCATCGCATCAAGTGCGCCAGTGATTTGCAGCGCTTTGATGATCACAAATGCCATTAGGACGTTAGGAACCGTTGAAGTGGTTGCAATTACCCAGCCTTTTTTAGCGCCTTCAACGAAAATGTCCGTCACCATCGGTTTCTTTGCTGTAGTCATTATGCGTTCTCCTGACTGATCACATTTTTCTGGTTGTCTTTACCATCTTTATCTTCTTTACCATCTTTATCTTCTTTACCTTCAGTGATGTTGAGGTAAACACGGAAAATATTGGCGCCTACGAATTTGAAGATAAACATGACAGCAACAGCAAGGCCTAGCGATGAAGTAACAGCTAACTCACCTGAGGCATAGGTTAAGGTAAATAGCACCGCACCTGATGAGAAGAAGTTAACAATTGTTGCACCAGCTGAGAATTGGAACATGGTAAAGACGTCGGTTTCTCGTTTGGTTAGGTGACCTTCATCTTTTAATTGACGTGTCATTGCCGCACCCGCATCGGTACTTTGTAGTGAAGCAATAAGTGCTAGACCTGAGTTGCCAGGGATCCCCATTAAAGGACGAAGTAATGGTGTTAATAGCTTACGAGCGGCATCTAAAGCACCGTAGTGTTCAAGTACATTGATCATACCAAGTGCGAACATGACTGTTGGGATCAGGGTTAGGGCGAATAAGAAACCGTCACGCGCGCCACTACCGCCTTTACCACGTAGAGACGTTGATGCTGTTTCAATGCCTTCTGCCGTTTGGTCAACAGAATACACAACGCTACCAAAAGAGCCGTTTAAGGTGGTGAAGTCAAATACACCGTACCATTGGTTCGATTGAAGTAAGCCTGAGAAGAAAACAACCGCAAAGGCGAGGGCAAGGTAGCTGCCAACCGTAACTTTACGGCCTTCTGTAGCATTATTGCTCATAGCTATAAGTCCTTTATATGGAGAGGAAAAAAATGTGATATCGATAGAAAGTCGATAATCATTCCGCAATGAACGTGAATCCGTTTTACATCTGGCGTTAAATATTGCGTGAGCCGTATTTTCATTAAAAATCACGGTTCGATGTTGATTGAGATCAACTTCAATATTTGAAAGCTAAGATTGCTAAATATGTATGTTTGTATTTGTGATCTTGCTCATCATTAATGATTTATGGCAAATAATGATGATATGCAACTGTATTTATATGGGTGTAATGATATGTAAATAGGCGGATATGTTGTATTTTGTACTTTTTATCATTATAGGAACGCACAGTTATGGTGATGATGAAGAATAACTGCACAAGAATTGAGCATTTAACAATATTATCAGGATTGTGGGTTATTTATTCTCTTTAGGAATCAATGGGTTGTTTTAATAATTAAAACAAGGGGAATTGGTACGCTTCTTGGACAGTAGATAGTGTTTATTACAAGGAGCATATTATGAAGAAGAAGCTGATCAATCTAACGGCATTATCTGTTCTAGCGTTACTTTCTCAACCATTATGGGCTGCTGAAGACACGATTAAAGTCGGCGTCCTTCATTCTTTATCAGGTACGATGGCTATCAGTGAAACCACCTTAAAAGACACGGTATTAATGTTGGTGGATGAACAAAATAAAAAAGGGGGATTACTGGGTAAAAAGTTAGAAGCAGTCGTAGTTGATCCTGCCTCTAATTGGCCTCTTTTTGCGGAAAAAGCTCGTGAACTGATTGAAAAAGAAAAAGTGGATGTGGTGTTTGGTGGCTGGACATCGGTATCTCGTAAATCCATGTTACCGGTGTTTGAAGAGTTTAATAGTATATTGTTCTATCCGGTGCAATATGAAGGTGAAGAGTCTTCGAAAAACGTATTTTATACTGGCGCAGCACCTAACCAACAAGCGGTACCTGCCGTTGATTATCTGATGAAAGAGTTGGAAATTGAGCGTTGGGTATTGGCTGGCACTGATTATGTTTATCCTCGTACTACTAACAAAATTCTTGAAGCTTATTTGAAAAGTAAAGGTGTCAAAGCGGCAGATATAATGATCAACTATACGCCGTTTGGTCACTCTGACTGGCAGTCTATTGTTTCTGATATTAAGAAGTTCGGTGCAGAAGGAAAGAGAACGGCCGTTATTTCAACTGTTAATGGTGATGCCAATGTACCATTTTATAAAGAGCTAGGTGCGCAAGGTGTGAGCTCAGAAGATATTCCTGTAATCGCTTTCTCGGTGGGTGAAGAAGAGTTATCTGGGATGGATACCTCGCCATTGGTTGGTCATCTTGCCGCATGGAATTATTTCATGAGTGTCGATACGGCTCAGAATAGTCAGTTTATTGAAACATGGCAGAAATTTATTAAAAACAAAGCGCGTGTGACTAACGATCCAATGGAAGCACACTACATTGGTTTTAATATGTGGGTAAAAGCTGTAACGAATGCAGGTACAACGGATCCTGAAGCTGTGCAAGATGCTTTAATTGGCGTATCAGTGCCTAACCTTTCTGGTGGTTACTCGACGATGCTGTCGAATCATCACATAACAAAGCCTGTGCTGATTGGTGAAATTCAAGATGATGGCCAATTTGAAGTGGTATGGGAAACCGCAGGTTTAGTCAATGGCGATGCGTGGTCAAATTATCTTCCAGGCTCTCGCGATTTGTATTCAAGTTGGAGTAAACCTTTCTCATGCGGTAGCTACAATGTGATTGAGAAAAAATGTTCTGGTAGTGCTAATTAATCTCAATAGTAAAGCCCCTTTGTCGAGGGGCTTTTTCTCTTAAATCAGGGATGTCTATTATGCGGCTTCGAATATTTATCTTAATGATTGCGACAATAATGATGTCGCATTCTGTTGTTTTTGCTACTCCCATTGATTCTTATTCTTCATTTGTTTCAACATTAACAGTAAAAAAAACAGTTCAAAAAATAAAA
>NZ_SSMG01000164.1 GCF_009873615.1 Photobacterium lucens | reverse complement strand
GGTGGACAGCGTGTTCAACCATCCATTGTGTTTGAATTTGATACCTTTGATAACACTTTCCTTGGCGCTACTGATGATGCGCTTGGTGGTCAATACATTGATCATACTGCGGTGTATTTAAACGGGGATATTTATGCGCCAAGCCCAGCGAATACGTTAATACCCGCTACGTCTGTGGCTGGGGGCGAATTAGAAGATGGGCGTTATCATATTGCTCAATTTGAATGGGAGCCTACTACCAACCAATTTACCTATTATTTAGATGGGGTCATGGTGGGGCAATTTACCCGTGATATCCGTAATGACATTGGTAACAACATGGTGCGATTCGGGTTTACGGG
>NZ_SSMG01000163.1 GCF_009873615.1 Photobacterium lucens | reverse complement strand
TTTTGATATGATTTTCACTATAATAACAATATTAAAGATAAATAATTTTTAACTTTTTCTGCAGAATTACATGTTTTCATATATTGCTCGACAACCTATTTTAAATCGTAATAAGCATACTATCGGCTATGAGCTACTGTTCAGAGATGGTCCGGATAACTGCTTTCCTAATATTGGTGATGAGCAAGCAACCAACCGTCTTCTTAACGATAACTTTTTCAGTACGGCTGGTGAGGTACAATTAACATCAGGTAAACGTGCCTTTGTAAACTTCCCGTACAACTCACTTGTATCAGGAACACCACTTCTTTTTCCAAAACAAAGCTTTATCATCGAAATATTGGAAAGTTGCTCTCCTACAGATGAACTATTTGAAGCGATAAAACAACTGCATCAAAAAGGATACACCTTAGCATTGGATGACTTTATTCCAAGTGAGGCTTGGAATCGGTTTATACCCTACATTCATATCATCAAGTTTGATATCCGTATTATTTCTATAGAAAAAGCCGCTCGCTTTATTAAGTTCTATAAGAAAAAAACCAAACTTCGTTTCTTAGCTGAAAAAGTCGAAACTCAGGAAGAATATCAACAAGCCTATGATGCAGGTTTTGACCTATTCCAAGGCTTCTTTTTTAGCAAACCAGAATTAATTCAACGTAAATCGTTAAAGCCGTCTTCTATTACCACCTTACGTTTATTTAAAGAGATTTGCGTAACAGAGGTCGATTACGACAAAGTGGAAGAAATCATCGCAACAGATGTCACCTTATCTTATAAGTTGTTGCGCCACGTTAATGCCATGACATCAATGCGCTCAAAACCCGTTACCTCATTTAAGCAGGCTTTAGTTTTCTTAGGTGAAGAAAAGCTCAGACGCTTTATTACCTTTGTTGCAACCTCTCATGCAGTAGAGAATAAGCCACCATCACTGTATAACTTATCGCTACAACGGGCACACTTTTGTGAGCAGCTTTATCGCACTCGAGTGCCTAACGATAACGGCAATCAGGCATTTTTAACCGGTCTATTCTCTTTATTAGATTCATTGCTAGACCAGCCATTAGATGAATTATTGAAACATCTTCCTTTAAGCGAGCAAGTAAAACTCGCCTTAACGAAACGCGTAGGACCGCTTGGCGCGATTTTAAATCTTACTGATGCTTACGATCAGGCTAACTGGCCGTTAGTGAAGAAATACAGTGATGCATTAAAGATCAATGAATCTAGCATTGCAGATCACTATTTAGAGTCAGTAAAATGGTCGGCTGAATATGAGCAAACGCCGGCAAATTAAACATGTCTAAACATACGTCACAGTGTCCTTGTGGTAGTAACAAAGCGCTGATTGAGTGCTGTAAACCAATTCACCTTGATCATGCTAAAGCATTACATCCTGAACAATTAATGCGTGCGCGTTATAGTGCCCATGTACTGGGATTAGTTGATTTTGTTGTTCAAACTTACCATCCAAGTTGTGAAGCAGAACAACACCGTGATGCAATTGCAGAATCAGTGAATTTAAAATGGTTAGGGCTAGATGTTCTTAGCAGTGACATTGCTGAAAGTGGCGAAGGTTTTGTTGAATTTAAAGCCATGTACAAAGAAGCAGGCAATGAATATATTCTTCAAGAGCGCTCTCGCTTTTTAAAAGAAGAAATCAATGGGCAATCATGTTGGTTTTACATTGATGGTGAATACCCAGAGCCACCACCAATAGAGCAAGCAGCACCACCAGCTCCTGTTAAAAGTGAGAAAACCGTCGGTCGTAATGATCCTTGCCCATGTGGTAGCGGTAAGAAATTTAAAAAGTGTTGTGGCTGATAAGTATTTACACCCCAATCGCCATTAACAGCTAACTAACAAAAAGCCGATTTTTAGATCGGTTTTTTATTGCCTGTTGTTTCTCAAAATACCGACTTTCTCAAAAAATAGTGACAAGACATACCTTACACCCCAACAACATCTTCAATGTAAATCTATTTTAATATTTAAAACTCAACATCTTATAAAATCCAATCTGACAATTGTGACATCACCAGAAGCTTTTTTTGGAAAGAAAAACAAATCCACTAAAACGTTAAAAATAATGTTGCAATATCTAACACACTTAGTTAGTGTGGATAACAAGAAAATAACACTATCAAGCGTTAGAGAGTTTTAATTATGCGTATCCAAATGGCTAACAATCATATCCATCACCATCCTGACTAGTCTTTCGGGAGGATACGCCTCACCCTGGAAGACAACATATTCTTCCAGTGGTCACAAGGAATAATCAAATTCAGACCCTCGGAAGAAATAGACTTCCGAGGGTTTTTTAATACCAGATTTTGAATTAAGTGAATTAGGACAGGGAAATGACTATGCAAACACAACGACTACGAATTGCGATTCAGAAAAAAGGCCGACTAAGTAAAGAGTGCCAAACACTGCTTAAACGCTGTGGCGTGAAATTCAATATGGTTGGTGAGCGTTTAGTTGTCCACGCTGAAAATATGCCTATCGATTTACTACTCGTTCGTGATGACGACATCCCAGGTCTGATCATGGATGGTGTGGTTGATTTAGGTGTGATCGGTGAAAACGAATTAGAAGAAGTAAGCCTTGAGCGACAAGCTCGTGGTGAACCATCGGATTATAAAAAACTACGTCGCCTTGATTTCGGTGGCTGCCGCCTTTCTATTGCCATTGATAAAGATGCCGAATACAAGGGTCCTCAAGATCTTAACGGTAAACGCATTGCAACGACCTACCCTCAGCTAGTTAAACGCTACATGGATGATCTTGGCGTGAAATTCAGCACATGTATGCTAAACGGTTCAGTGGAAGTTGCTCCTCGAGCAGGGCTTGCTGATGCTATCTGTGATTTGGTTTCAACAGGCGCAACACTTGAAGCGAATGGCCTTAAGGAAGCGGAAGTAATTCTGCGATCGAAAGCAGTACTGATCCAGTCAACAGAAACACTTGCAGAAGAAAAACAAGCATTGATCGAACGTCTGTTAACTCGTATGCAAGGTGTTATTCAAGCAAAAGAATCTAAATACATCATGCTACATGCGCCAACAGATCGCCTTGAGCAAATCAAATTGCTACTACCGGGTGCGGAAGATCCAACTGTATTACCCCTTGCCGCAGACAAATCACGCGTCGCTATCCACATCGTTAGCTCTGAAAACCTATTCTGGGAAACCATGGAGCAGCTAAAAGAGTTGGGTGCTAGCTCTATTCTAGTATTGCCAATCGAGAAGATGATGGAGTAATCGATGAAAACAGTTGTATGGCAATCTCTAAGTGAGAATCAGCGAGAAAAACTGCTTGCTCGACCAGCCGTTAATAATGGCGCCAATATCAGTGCGATTGTAACCAATGTTATTGACGATGTTCGTCGTCGTGGTGATGAAGCCTTACTCGAGCTTACAGAAAAGTTTGATGGTATTCGTCCTGCGTCTTTAAAAGTTAGTAATGATGAAATAGACGCAGCATGTTCTCGAATCAGCGACCAAATGAAAGCGGCACTGCAACAAGCATTCGACAACATCAGTACGTTTCATAAAGCACAGAAGCAGCAAACCCTGCGGGTTGAAACCCAACCGGGGATCATTTGTGAGCAGATGACCCGTCCGGTTAACTCGGTCGGCTTATACATTCCCGGCGGTAGTGCTCCTCTGCCATCAACCGTATTGATGTTAGGTGTGCCAGCTAAAATTGCAGGCTGTCAAAAAGTAGTGCTGTGCTCTCCGCCACCGATTGCCGATGAAATCTTATACGTAGCCAAATTATGTGGCATTGATGAAGTATATAACGTCGGTGGTTCGCAAGCTGTTGCAGCGATGGCCTACGGCACAGCAACCGTTGCTAAAGTGGATAAGATCTTTGGCCCTGGCAACGCCTTTGTCACCGAAGCTAAACGCCAAGTGAGTAATGATTTTCGCGGTGCTGCGATTGATATGCCAGCTGGCCCTTCAGAAGTCTTAGTAATTGCAGACAGCAGCGCAGATCCTGATTTCATTGCTGCAGATCTTCTGAGCCAAGCTGAGCACGGCCCTGACTCTCAGGTTATTTTAGTAACACCGGATCCTGTCATTGCGGATAAAACAGCAGATGCCATTCAACGTCAACTCGCTGAGTTGTCTCGTTCTGATATCGCAAAAGAAGCATTAGGTTCAAGCCTACTGATTGTTGCTGAAACCTTGCCGCAATGTATTGCGATTTCAAATAACTATGGTCCTGAGCACTTAATTGTACAAACCACTAATCCACGTGACTTGGTGCCATTACTGGACAATGCAGGCTCTATTTTCTTAGGTAATTGGTCGCCAGAATCTGTTGGTGATTATGCCTCAGGTACTAACCACGTATTACCGACTTATGGCTATACACGTACCTACTCAAGTTTAGGCTTAGCAGATTTCTCTAAACGCATGACAGTACAAGAGTTGTCTGCGGATGGTCTGCTGGGTTTAGCTAATACCGTAACAACGATTGCCGATGCCGAAGGTCTTGATGCCCACAAACGTGCCGTAACAATCCGCGTTGAAAAATTAATGGCAAATCGTGAGGGATAAATCATGACGATGGCAAGACTCGCACGTAAAACAGTACGTGAATTAACCCCTTACCAATCAGCCCGTCGATTAGGCGGTAGCGGTGATATTTGGTTAAACGCTAACGAATCGCCGTTTGATAACGAATACAACATTAGCCTTGCACGATTAAACCGCTACAGCGAATGTCAGCCACCTGAGCTTATCAATGCTTACGCTGACTATGCCAATGTAAAGCCCGAGCAAGTATTAACCTCACGTGGTGCCGATGAAGGTATTGAGCTTCTAATCCGCGCTTTTTGTGAGCCAAACCAAGACAGTATTTTATATTGTCCACCAACTTATGGCATGTACGCCATCAGTGCCGAAACTTACGATGTGAATGCGAAGGTTGTTCCACTGACAAGCAAATGGCAATTAGATTTAGAGGCTATTTCACAAAACCTTGATGGTGTGAAAATTGTTTTCGTCTGTAGCCCGAATAACCCAACAGGTAACTTATTAGCACGTAAAGACATTGAAGCCCTACTCGATATGACAGCAAACTCAGCCCTTGTCGTGGTCGATGAAGCCTATATCGATTTCTGCCTAGAAGAAAGTGCTAGCGATTTACTGTCAAGCTACCCGAATTTAGTCATTCTCCGTACGCTATCAAAAGCGTTTGCGCTAGCTGGTTTACGTTGTGGTTTTACTATTGCTAATAGCGATATCATCGAAGTATTGCTTAAAGTGATTGCGCCCTATCCAGTGCCTGTACCTGTCACTGAAATTGCCGTCCAAGCGCTATCAGAAGCAGGTCGCGCACGAACAAAATTCCAAGTGCTAGATATCAGTGCAAACCGTGCTTACTTACAAGCGGGTTTAAGCATGTTAGATGGTGTAACCGTATTTGATGGTTACGGTAATTACCTACTGGTTAAATTCCCTAATGCAGACCAACTATTTAAAGCATTATGGGATAACGGCATTATTTTACGCCGCTCTCCGATTGAAAGCTGTATTCGAATCAGTGTAGGTAACCGTGATGAGTGTGAGAAGACTCTCGCCTTTATTCGCAGCCAGTTAGAACAACAATAAGGACATTGATTGTGAGCAAGGAAAAGATTTTATTTATTGACCGTGACGGCACCTTAATTGTTGAGCCGCCAGTAGACTTTCAAGTAGACCGTTTAGACAAACTTAAATTTGAACCGAATGTGATCCCTGCTCTGCTGGCTTTACAAAACGCAGGCTACAAACTGGTGATGGTAACAAACCAAGACGGTTTAGGTACAGATAGCTACCCACAAGCAGATTTCGACGCACCACATAATATGATGATGGAAATCTTCGAGTCTCAAGGTGTGGTATTTAGCGATGTACTGATTTGTCCTCACTTTGATCACGAAGGCTGTAGCTGCCGTAAGCCTAAGCTAGGACTTGTCAAAGAGTACCTTCAACAAGGTCGTGTGGATTTTGAAACTTCAGCGGTGATTGGCGATCGTATTACCGATCTACAGCTAGCAGAAAACATGGCAATTCGTGGGATTCAGTACAACCCTGAAACCATGAATTGGATGCAGATCTTAACCGATTTAACCACCCAACCTCGCATTGCCGAAGTTGTACGTACCACCAAAGAGACTGACATTCGCGTTAAAGTGAATTTAGATCAAACTGGCGGCAATACTATCTCTACCGGTCTTGGTTTTTTTGATCACATGCTTGATCAAATCGCCACGCACGGCGGTTTCCAAATGACCTTAACCGTGGATGGTGATTTACACATCGATGATCACCACAGTGTTGAAGATGCAGCACTAGCACTGGGTGAAGCGTTGAAAAAAGCCTTAGGTGATAAACGTGGCATTGGTCGCTTTGGCTTTAGCCTACCGATGGATGAATGCTTAGCCCAATGTGCGTTAGATTTATCTGGTCGTCCGTATTTGAAATTTGATGCGCAATTTAATCGTGATCAGGTTGGTGATTTATCAACGGAAATGGTACCACACTTCTTCCGATCTTTAACCGATACGCTGGCTTGTACCCTGCACTTATCATCAACAGGCGATAACGATCACCACATTGTTGAAAGTCTATTTAAAGCGTTCGGTCGCACATTGCGCCAAGCGATCAAAGTGGAAGGTAACGAGCTACCAAGCAGTAAAGGAGTGTTGTAATGACCGCAACCAACACTGCACAGCGCGTCGTCATTATTGATACCGGCTGTGCCAATGTATCTTCTGTCCGCTTTGCTATTGAACGTCTTGGCTATCAAGTAGAAGTCAGTAAGGATCCAGAAGTTGTACTTGCTGCCGATAAACTGTTTTTACCGGGTGTCGGTACAGCGAGTGAAGCAATGCAGAACCTACAACAGCGTGATTTAGTCACTTTAGTTAAACAAGTGACGCAACCGCTATTAGGGATCTGTTTAGGTATGCAATTACTTGGTAAAGCGTCGCAAGAACACGGTCAAAATGGCAGTGAAATTATTCCTTGTCTCGATTTGTGTGATGCTTCTGTAGAGAAAATCCAAGCAGAGGGTTTACCGCTGCCACATATGGGCTGGAATACCATTACACCGGAAGATAATCACCCACTATTTAAAGGTATTCCTGCGGGCAGCTATTTTTATTTCGTTCATAGTTACGCCATGCCTGTATTTGATAACACCGCACAACAAGGTGGTAAAACTATCGCCAGTGCGCAATATGGTCAAAGCTTTACTGCTGCGGTACAAAACGGCAATTACTACGGGGTGCAATTTCACCCAGAGCGTTCAAGTAAAGCTGGCGCGAAACTCATTCAAAACTTCCTCGAACTATAACGATAACAAAAGGACTTGTTATGATTATTCCTGCATTAGATCTGATTGAAGGCCAAGTGGTACGCCTATTCCAAGGCGACTATGGGCAAGTAACAGAATACAAAGTCGATCCCGCAGAGCAATTTAATCTTTACCACCAAGCAGGTGCTAACTGGCTCCACTTGGTTGATTTAACTGGCGCAAAAGATACACAAGCCCGTCAGTTATCTCTAATTGAAAAACTACTTAAAAGCACACCAGCCAATGTACAAATTGGTGGTGGCGTACGCACCGAACAAGACGTCGCAGATCTGTTAAACGCAGGTGCTAAACGTGTGGTAATTGGCTCAACCGCCGTTAAACAACCAGAAATGGTAAAAGGTTGGATGGAAAAATACGGTGCTGAACACATCGTATTGGCACTGGATATCAACATTGATGACAACGGTAACCGCATTGTTGCTGTCTCTGGTTGGCAAGAAGATTCAGGCGTCACTATTGAAGCCCTACTCGACGATTTTCTAAAAGTGGGTTTAAAACACGTGCTGTGTACTGACATTTCACGCGATGGCACATTGGCAGGCTCGAATGTCGAGCTATATGTCGATCTTTGTCGTCAATACCCACAAGTTCAATTTCAATCATCAGGCGGTATTGGTTCGCTTGATGATATTGCAGCATTAAAAGGTTCAGGCGTGGCTGGTGTGATTGTCGGTCGAGCCCTACTTGACGGTAAGTTTACTGCTGAACAAGCCTTTGCATGCTGGAACAGTTAAGGAGACCACAATGTTAGCTAAACGTATTATTCCTTGTTTAGACGTACGTGATGGTCAGGTTGTAAAAGGCGTCCAATTTCGTAACCACGAAATCATTGGCGATATTGTACCACTGGCAAAACGTTACGCTGAAGAAGGCGCAGATGAACTGGTTTTCTACGATATTACCGCATCAAGTGACGGTCGTGTTGTTGATAAAAGCTGGGTCTCTCGCGTTGCAGAAGTAATTGATATTCCATTCTGTGTGGCAGGTGGTATTAAATCAGCTGACGATGCGAGTCGTATTCTTCAATTCGGTGCGGATAAAGTGTCTATCAACTCGCCAGCACTGGCTGATCCAACGTTAATCACCACCTTAGCAGATAAGTTTGGTGTGCAGTGTATTGTTGTCGGTATTGATTCCTATTTTGACGCTGAAACAGGTCAATATCAGGTATACCAATTTACCGGAGATGAAAGCCGCACCAAAGCAACCCAATGGCAAACTCGGGATTGGGTGGAAGAAGTACAACGTCGTGGCGCAGGTGAGATTGTCCTTAATATGATGAACCAAGATGGTGTGCGTAATGGTTACGACTTAGAGCAACTCAATATGGTACGTAATGTGTGTAATGTACCTTTGATTGCATCTGGTGGAGCCGGTGAAATGCAACACTTTAGCGATGCCTTTAAGCTTGCCAACGTAGACGGTGCATTAGCTGCCTCTGTTTTCCATAAACAAATCATCAATATTGGTGAGTTAAAGCAATTTCTGAAAACGCAACATGTGGAGATCCGACTATGAGTTTATTAACCAAGATCAATTGGGAAAAAGTAGCCGGATTGATCCCTGCTATTGTTCAAGATAATGCTAGTGGTCAAGTACTCATGCTTGGCTACATGAACGAAGATGCGCTTCAAAAGACACTTGATACTAAACAAGTCACCTTCTGGTCTCGTACCAAAGAACGCCTGTGGACCAAAGGTGAAACATCTGGCAACATGCTGCAGCTTAAAAGCATTCAGCTTGATTGCGACCAAGACACCTTATTAGTACAAGTCGATCCAATTGGGCCAACGTGCCACTTAAACACCACCACTTGTTTTGATAATGATGAAAGCGATACACAGCCACCGTCACTGGTTTTCCTTCATCAACTTGAGCAGCTCTTGGCGAGTCGTAAAGGTGCAGATCCTGAGTCTTCCTACACAGCGAGCCTCTACGCTCGTGGCACCAAGCGTATTTCGCAAAAAGTGGGCGAAGAAGGCGTTGAAGTCGCGCTTGCGGCAACGTCGGGTGATAAGGCGGAATTAGTGTGTGAATCAGCGGATTTAATTTATCACCTATTAGTGCTACTGCAAGATCAAGGTTTATCACTGTCAGATGTAACCAATAAGCTGCAAGAGCGCCACAATAAGAAATAATTAAACGGTCTGTAAATATGAAAAAGCCAGCTAAAATTAGCTGGCTTTTTGTTTCGCAATAATTACGTATTACAGGTGTAAATAAAGAAGACGAACCCTATTTGTCATTAAATAATTAACGACCTAATGCTTCTTTATAATGTAGTCGGCATACCGATACATAACGATCGTTACCACCAATTTCAACTTGATCACCATCAGCAATAGCACGACCGGTTTCATCTTGGCGGATCACCATGTTAGCCTTGCGACCACAGTGACAAATGGTTTTTAGTTCCACCAGCTTATCAGCCCAAGACAATAAGTAGCGGCTACCTTCAAATAGCTCACCTAAAAAGTCTGTACGTAAACCGTAACACAAAACAGGAATATCGAGTTTATCGACCACTTCTGTTAATTGATAAACCTGAGCTTTTGATAAAAACTGGCATTCATCAATTAATACACAGTCAATTTTGCCATTACTCGATAATACTTTTACACGCTCAAATAAATCATCTTCTGAATTAAATAACTCAGCTTCTTCTTCTAAACCAATACGAGATGTGACTTTACCTACGCCATAACGGTTATCGATAGCAGCGGTGAAAATAAGTGGCGTCATGCCTCTTTCACGGTAATTAAACGAAGATTGCAATAATGTGGTCGATTTCCCCGCATTCATTGCAGAGTAATAGAAATACATTTGGGCCATGAGAGTTCCCTAGTAATACGATTGGTTTAAAAAAACTGCGCCGATGCTACAGAAATTCACCCACAATGAAAAGTGATAGGCTTAACAACTACACATTAGTTACAAAAAAAGCCCATAACTTTGTATGGGCTTTCACTACATCGTATAAAAATCAGCTTTTCACTGTTGGTTGATAGGTTCGACGGGACAACCATGCGAAGAACACACATACCAGAATGAAGGTAGTGATCGCTGCAATAAACGCAACAGGTAATGAATCTGTCATCCCCAATACCAAATAACCAATCATAGAGACAAAAGCGACAGACATCGCATATGGTAGCTGTGTTGCTACGTGATCAATGTGGTGACAACGTGCCCCTGTTGACGACAAAATTGTGGTATCAGAAATTGGCGAACAATGATCACCAAATACCGAGCCAGCTAATACACCTGCTAACATTGGTAGCATTAACGCAATATCTGTAGCACCCGCTAAATCACCCGCAATCGGTAACATAATACCGAAGGTACCCCATGATGTGCCCGTCGAGAATGCCATTGCACCCGATAAGATAAATAGGATCATAGGCAATAACATTGGGCTAATATTGCCTTGAACTAAGGTCGATAAATAACGCCCGGTGTTCATATCGCTAATAACGCTACCGATAGCCCAAGCAAATAATAAAATTAAAATCGCTCCAAACATGGATTTAGCACCAATCCATAATGTTCGTGCAACTTCAACCATTGCTATACGCTGGCGAAACACCGGAATAATCGCAGCAACAAGACCAAATAAGCCACCTAAACACAGTGATTTACCCACATCGGTATTTTCAAATGCGCCAAGAATAGCAAAAGGTTTACCCTCTGCTGCAAGCGCCTGATAGCCAGTGAAGATCATAAAGAAGAAAGTAGCGGCGATCAGGATAATAATCGGCCATACTAAATCGCCGACTTTACCTTTCTCACTTTCCGTTATTTCTAATTCATCGGTAAGATCTTTGGCTTGCTCATCAACATCGCTGCCTTCATCAAAGCCACGGCCATGCATGGCTGCCATCTCGTGTTTTTTCATTGGTCCAATATCCCATTGGAACCAAGACACAACAAACACCATCGCTAAAGCAAAGATCGCATAGAAGTTCATTGGTGCTAACGTTAAGAACGCACTTAACGGTGTATATTCTGATACGCCATGAGTAACTAAAATGCCACCAATTAAAGTAATTATATAAGCGCCCCAACTTGATGCTGGCATCAATACACACATCGGTGCTGCCGTTGAATCTAATATATAGGCAAGCTTTGAGCGTGAGATATAAAAGCGATCCGTCACTGGTCGTGAAATAGAGCCGACAGCTAAACTATTAAAATAATCATCGACAAAAATAAAAACGCCTAAAAATGCGGCGAGCAACTTAGCACCACGTTTACTTTTGATTTTCGTTTGAGCCCATTCAGCAAATGCGCGAGTCCCACCGGATAAGGTTAACAGTGCTGTCATCATCCCTAATATAATGAGGAATAATACAATACTCATGTTCCAGGTGTTTACCCCACCATCAGAAATGAATAAGCCTTTTATTGTTCCTCCTAAATAAGAAGCAGAATGATTAAATGAAAAATCATTTAAATAAAGTGCCCCCAATAAGATACCAGCACCTAGCGAAAGTAACACGCGACGAGAAAGTATCGCCAGCACCAGCGCAACAACAGGAGGAATAATAGATACTAATGAATGGGAATAATCGACTAAATTCATGATCTCAACGACAACCGAATTAGGTGGGAGATCTACTGGAGGAGATGGCTATCACCATATATGAAGAGCCTCTTAAGCTCCCTTCGTCACAGTAGCGCTCCATAGTTAATATGATGTATATACTATGGCAGTGTTACACTTATTCAATGCAACCCCAGTAAGATGATTTGATGTCATGCTTACTTCGGCATTAGCTCCTTTCATTAACCCTCATCGGTTTCACCCTCTTGTTAATTACTATTAGCTAATGCGCCTCTACCTTACAATAAGGATGCGAATATTCTACGTAATGTTTCATTATTTGCAACAACATCACAGTAAAGTTTTAACACTACACAATGAATAACATTGCTTTTATAAATAAATTTTATTCAATTATAGCAATAACGGTGAAATATTATGAACTAAAGCGCATGAACTGTTTCATTTTGTAACTA
>NZ_SSMG01000162.1 GCF_009873615.1 Photobacterium lucens | reverse complement strand
TTTATATAGCGTTTGTTCTATAGCAATTCATAACGCCGTTTTATACTTTCGTTTTTCTATATCAAATTTTAGATAGCATTTAACTATTGGTTATCTTTTATCTATTTGCGTAAACTAACATACCGATAATTGAGATTAAATGATATTGATTATCATTTACAGGTTGATAGTATAGCTTAATCTAAATAAGGAGTTAGCTATGGCCTGTTCATCAATTTCTATTAAGCCAGAAATGGCTAGCTTTAGCCTAAAGCTAAAGAAAAAACTTTTATTACTGGGCCCTGCATTTATTGCTGCTATTGGCTATATCGATCCAGGTAACTTTGCAACCAATATTGAGTCTGGTTCGGCTTTTGGGTACCAATTACTTTGGGTCGTGTTATGGGCCAATTTAATGGCGATGTTAATCCAATACTTGTCAGCTAAATTAGGCATTGTGACAGGGAAGAACTTAGCAGAGCACCTGCGTGATCACCTACCGAAATGGGCAATTGGTCCTTACTGGATTCAAGCCGAAATTATTGCTATGGCAACAGATCTTGCCGAATTTATCGGTGCTTCAGTAGGTTTTCAATTGTTGTTTGGTGTTAGTTTAATGGAAGGTGCAATGATCACTGCAGTGGTGACAATGGCCATTCTTATGCTTAACAATAAAAGCCAAAAACCATTAGAAGTTGTTATCGGTTCATTATTACTGCTTGTTGCGGTGGTATATGTTGTTGAATTATTGTTTGCTCAGCCTCAAACACACGAAATGGTGAAGGGGCTTATTATTCCGACATTGGATAATTCGCATCAAATCTATCTTGCCGCTGGTATTTTAGGTGCGACAGTAATGCCACATGTTATCTACTTGCATTCAGCCCTATTTAAAAACACTTACGGCGAAAGTAAAAAAAGACGTTTAAAATCAACACGTGTAGATGTACTGATTGCTATGGTTATTGCTGGTTTTGTAAATATTGCGATTGTTGCAATGGCAGCAGCGGTATTTCACTATTCAGGTAATCAACATATTGCTGAGATAGAAACAGCGTATCAAACATTAACACCACTTGTTGGTAAAGCAGCATCAACATTGTTTGCAGTCTCGCTAATTGCGTCGGGTTTATCATCAACAGTAGTCGGAACGATGGCTGGTGATGTGGTTATGCAAGGTTTTGTTAAGTTCAAAATACCTTTGCTATTACGCCGTGTTGTAACAATGGTTCCGTCATTTATTGTTATTGCATTAGCTATTAATACGACAAAAATTCTAGTGATGAGCCAAGTCGTGCTTAGCTTTGGTATTGCACTTGCTATTATCCCATTACTGATTTTCACCAACAGTAAAAAGTTAATGGGGGAGTTCAAAAATAATAGCTATGTAAATTATGCAGGTATTGTGATTGTTACTTTGGTTGTAGCCCTAAATGCTTATCTTTTAGTGACACTTTCCTAAATTGATTAAGAAGAAGAACATTTCTTCTTCTTGATCAGATAGCTAACTGCTTTTTGTTGATTTTTAAATGTTTTAATTTCTTTATTTGATGACACATTCTTTATCATTGGTGCACGTTTTTTTAAACTTTCCTGTTTAACTTTTAATCCTTCACATGGCAAAACATTATACTGTTCTACATATTGTTCGAAACTACGTGCTCCTGATGGGAAAGAAATAAGTAAAATAATCGAAATAATTGAAGCAATAACACACATTTTCATCATGAACTCCTTTATATGGAATATTATATTTCATATTTAATAAAGCATTAAATTGAATATGTCCAAAATTGAGAGTTCGTACATGATTTTATAAATACGATGAATTAATCAGTTACATTATCGCCCTGGAATGACACCTTTCAGATCATCGTCTGTACGTCTATCGTAGCGTTGCGTTGTCGTAATGCTGCTATGTCCCATAAATTTACTGACTAAAAGTAGATCGAATCCCGAACGAAGTAAGTTTGTTGCCACCGAATGTCGAAAATCATGAGGTGAGACTATTCTATTAAATCCTTTCTTATTCAACCCCTTACACAAATCATTCAATGTCTGTGTAGTGAGTCTTTGGTGAGTTAAAGCTTGATAACGGTTGATAGTACAAAATAGTGCAGGCTTATCTAAATGACTATTTTGTTGACGAATAAAAAGCCATTGCTGCATCGACTGATAAAGATCACTCTTTGTCGAAAAAGGCACATAGCGTTCTTTATTACCTTTACCAAGTACCCGAAGTTGGCAACGCTCCATATCAATATCGTAGATATTTAAACTCACCACTTCTGCTCGACGTAAACCTGCTTCATACATCAACCAAAAAATAGCATTATCTCTCAACGCCTTAGCTTTATTTTTTTGATCTAATGTTAGTGCTGAGATGTGATCTAATTCCTGATAACTTAAATATCGACCACTTGATTGGCGAGAACCTCTAGGTAATTTTATCGCTTTGATACGTTCTAATGTTTCAACTGAGATCAATTCTGCTAACCATGCATGTTGTGCAACGCCACGTAACATTCGAAGTAAATTATCAGCAGTAGCTGGCGCATAAGATTTCTTTTGATCGCCTAATGTATTTTCAATTCGCTCCATTAAGAATGATTGCATCGTTGATTGAAGTACTGGTGCATACAGAAGGGGGATCCAATCAAACCTTTCAATACAGCTTCGAATACAAAAACAACTAAATGCTTCTAACATGACACGAGATTGAGTCGTCAATTCGAATTGATAAAACTGTGGGGGATTAGGTTGTAACCAGCCTTGATCCAAACTTACTTTTTTACTATCACTCAGTTTAAATTTGGCAATACGATCTTCAAGTTCGCTAACTTCTGATAGAGAAAGGATTTTTTCAGAATGCAGCATTTTAGCTACTGCCATCAATGCATTCAGCAGGGGCTTAACTTGTAAGTTTTTTAAAGGTAGTTCAGCAGAAAAAAACTGATTCTTCATCTTTGCTTTTTGCTTCGCACGAAGAATTAAGAAAGCCCTAACTGCATCAAATAGCTTTGTTTGATCTAAAAATAATACTTTCCAATCAATTAGTTGAAAACTATCGCCCATAATATAACGGGCTAATCGTTCTAACGTATACCTAGCATTCGCTTGTCCGCCTGTAGTATCCGTTGCTGCTAAAGAGTTAATGTATGAAAGTGCAGGGTTTGATGATGCGTATTGGATCTGGTTTACACGTTGTGCAAGCTCTGTTTGTTGACGTAACGAAGTAGCTCTAAGAGAGAAGGAACGTGGATCAATTGGAACATTATTTGGCATTACGAATGATATTTTAGATCTGCTATAAGAGATATTATATAAGACTGAGAATAAATTACTATATAAATCTGTTAGTTACATAAAAACTAATGATCGTATTTTATGATCTTACAATGCCATATTAGATTAAAAATCGAGCTCAAATTTCTCCATTTTTGTTAAATTTACCGATGCAATACTCGTAATATATCAAATAATTAAAGTGTTACGGTGTCACGAGTAGTTGTAAACTTGATACGCTGAAGTAAGTTGTAATTACATATACTTAGACTATTAGGGGGAAAAGGATGTGTGGGTATGAAACGATTAAAGAGCCTGATCTTACTTTGTTGCTTTTGTTCCACCAATGCTAGTGCAACGAATATCTACTTAAAACAATTTAATGAAATTGATAGCAATATAAATAACTTAACAGTGAACGTTAGTTGTGGAAAATTGCCGTCTATTTCGTTTGAAGGGGATGAGTTAGAAAATGTTAAATTACAAGTGTACAACGCAACATTAAAACTTTATTCAGCAACTGAAGAAAACCCAAAAACAAATATTGTTGCTAATGTGACCGTTGCTAAACCGCTTGTAAAAATGCTCATTGAAAATCATGCCAATGTAGATATCGATGATTGCGCTATAGATTCAACTCGATTTACTGCTAGTTTGGTTGAAAAATCATATGCAGAGTTACACGGTTCAACAACAAACTTAGATATAACGTTAACCGATAATGCGCATGCAAAGGTGAATGTTGTTGCAGAGAATATGACGGTCACTGCATTTCAGTCATCATCTGTCGATGCCAAAAAAGCGTTGGGGAAACTTAACTTATCATTGATGACAGATTCACTTTTTGAATTATCAGCAAGAGTGAATCAAATAGAGCTTGATATGAAAGAACGTTCGATCGCCACTATGTGTAATACAGCGAAAAGTACTATCAATGGCGTAATGGAAGATGATTCATCCATCGTTGTAAACAAAGAGGCAGAAACTAAAATAACCACCAACGATAATAGCAAAATCAATTTTTGCTACGAAGACTGACGTTTTATGCTAAATGTGTAATGATAATGCCATAGATAAGGAGTGCATTATGACGACACAAGCAGTTAGTTTTGCAATCAATAAAGAAGTTTCAGTCGCTGAAAACATTATTGAATATGTGCAAGGGCATGAGAGCGAGTTTTCACCAGCCTTATTCACTAAACATGATCAACAAGATTTACGTTATCAGTTTGCTACGGGCAGTTTGAATGTAGACATGGTTGAAATGTCATCTGATTTGAAAAGTGGTTACGCAACAGTCAGTTATGGTATTCATTTTTTCTGGCCTTGTAACAACCAAGATGAAATAGATACCTATAACGAAAAACTGCATTTCACCGTTGAAGGTGAAAACATCCAATTTGAATTGGTTCATCATGAACCATGGATAGTGCTATAAATAAAAACAGCCACTCATTGAATGGCTGTTTTAAGTATTTGTTTTAAAAATCTATTTATACTTTTTTAAAACCAATAGCGATATAAGTTGCTTATTCGTCAGCTTCAAAACCGAAAACACGATCTTGAATATAAACCATGTCGCAATCAGTTTTATATAACACGCTGTGAATACGATTTGCTTGAATGTAACCGGTTTGACCTGCAGTTAAAATGACTTCGTCACCATCTTTTACCAGTTCGCCATCAAGTTTTGTGTAAAACTGAATCACAATTTCACCTTTAACAATGATCGACATATCATCATTAGGGTGATGGTGGGGTGCTTCATAAGTACCTGCATCCCAGCGTTCAAGTAGTGCAGTTACACAGTTCTCGTTTTTCTCATCTGTATCTCGAAAGCTAAACCCTGGCATTTCAGGATCTTTGGTAAAATCAGACCAGATATTCTTAGAAATAAAATCACTCATAGTAAACCACATAACTGTTTGATGAATATGTGTTTATTATAGGTGATGAAAACTGCTTTATAGATAGACAAATTAGCAAGCTAATTAACCAAATAACCGTGCTACATGAACTATGCAATTTTGTTACATAGATAGTTAATACATGTCGATATCGTTGTATAACCACTCATCTGCTTCATCAAACATTTCTTGTAAAAGCACTTCAACACGTTCTTTATCATCAGCTAAACAACCTAAAACACTCAGATCATTGTTGCCGCCAAGACGAACACGTACATTTGCATCAGGCCAAATGGCATTGATACGACGAGTAAATTCTTCATCGATTTTAGTAAAATGAGCTTCAGATAAGTTAAGTTTGTTAATCATTAATTCAATACGCATAGTATTACTTACATCCAACTGTATATAACAACAGTGATTTTATAAACAGTAGTTTAGAACATCAATTCAAGATTTAAATGGTCGTAATTAACTGATTTTATTAATACCCAGCGTTATTGGACTAATTTTGACCATTAATATATTTATTCAAGTTCAAAAAATGCATAGATCACAAAACTCATGTAACACCTTTACGCAAACGTTTACTTGATTTGATGGAATCGGCATACTTTCGCCACTTCCTTTACTGTGCTTATCCTTTTATGAAAAAACTCACGCTTTCACTGCTGGCTGTAAGCCTGCTTTCTGCTTGTTCTCAAACTTCACAACTGAACCATAACGCCACTCTGATCATTAAGAACGGTCAGGTGTTAACCATGAATAGTAATAAAGACATCATTAAGCAGGGTGTCGTTGTTGTTAAAGATGATCAAATTATTGCGATTGGCTCAAGTGAATTACTTAAGCAATATACAGCGACCAAAGTGATTGATGCTCAAGATGGCATTGTTATGCCGGGTATGATCAACACGCATAATCACTTACCTATGATTGCGTTTCGTGGCTTAGGTGAAGAAGGGATTGCGAACCGTTTGTTTGCATATTTCTTCCCATTAGAAAAAGAGAAATTAAGCCGTGATCTTATCTATCAAGCAACCCGTTTAGGCACATTGGATTTAGCACAAAGTGGTGTCACGACCTACGCTGACATGTATTACCACATGGATGAAATGGCCAAAGCAACTAAAGAGATCGGCTTACGTGCTGTACTGGGTGAAACAGTGATTAAGTTCCCAGTGGTTGATGCGAAAGAGCCTCATGGTGGAATTGAATATGCCAAGCAATTTATTAGTGAATACAAAAACGATCCGTTGATCACGCCAGCTTTTGCGCCACATGCTGTATACACAGTAGCAGAGGATAAATTACAAGAAATCAATGTATTATCTAAAAAATTAGATGTACCTGTGTTGATCCACGTAAGTGAATTTGGCAATGAAGCAGAGCGCATTCAAGATAATACCGACAAACTTAGCCCTGTCGCATGGCTAAATAAAATCGGGGTATTAAACGATCGTATGGTGCTGGCACACAGTATTCATTTAACCAAAGATGACATTGCATTGGTGAAACAATCAGGTGCAGGTATTGCTTATAACCCAATGGCAAATGCCAAAGGCGCAACGGGTATTGCACCGGCATGGGAAATGTATCAACAAGACATTCCAATGGGTTTAGGCACAGATGGACCAATGAGCTCTAACCAAGTCGATCTATGGCGTACCTTAAGCTATGCCGCTAACATGCAACGCCTAAAGCATGATGATCGCACTATTATGATCCCAGAGCAGGTTATTGAGTTAGCCACCATTGGTGGAGCTAAAGCGTTACATATGGATGATCAAATTGGTTCGTTAGAAACAGGGAAGAAAGCCGATATCATTATTGTTGAAACAGATTCAGCAAATATGCGTCCTAATTACAATCCGTATGCAACCTTAGTGTACCAAGCAAACCCAAGCAATGTGGACACGACCATTGTTAACGGTAAGGTAGTGATGGAAAACCGTGAAATGAAGACCGTGAATGTGGGATCTATCAATCACGAAATCGACAAGATAGAAGCAGACATTCAAGACTTTGCTAAAGAGCTGGCAAAAGACGCCATCAAATCACCAAGCCTTATGAAGTAATACCTATCAGTAGCGTTTATTACCCTTTATCAATGTGACAAGCGCTACTTTTTCCCACTAAAACAACATATTAATCAAATAAAATACAGAAAGTATCAAACATTAGGAATAAAAACTAAAATTGACACTTTTGGATGTGTATCTTTAATCGATTCGTCTTATTATTATCTCAACAAGAAAACAATAGGACATCGAAAATGACAGCCTTTACACTACGCAGTAACGACCTTGCTGAAGGTCAACCAAAAGAAAAACGTTTTTCATTCAATAGCTTTGGTCACGATGGTGATAACGTTTCTCCACAACTAGAGTGGGCAAATGCACCTGAAGGTACAAAAAGTTTCGCTGTAACTTGTTTCGATCCAGACGCACCAACAGGTTGCGGTTTCTGGCACTGGCAAGTGATCAACATCCCAGCATCAACAACATCACTAGAGCAGGGTGCTTCAGGTAAATTAGCAGCTGGTCTTGAAATGCGTAACGACTACGGTTTCAACGGTTACGGCGGTGCTTGTCCTCCAGAAGGTCATGGTATGCACCGTTACCAATTCACTGTATGGGCATTACCAGTAGAAAAATTAGAAGTACCAGATGATGCATCATGTGCACTTGTTAGCTTCATGCTAAACATGACTTCTCTAGGTAAATCTACAATTACAGCGACTTACACTCGTTAATTAAGATAGAGTAAGAGCCCTGTTTACCTTAACAACTAGGTAAACAGGGCTTTTGTATAGACTATGAATAGTATTATTAAGCTTAGCTATTACAACGGTAGCCAGCCGCAACGTCTACGCAATGTACCGATTATTTACCCTTCGATTTTCTGGATCCAGCAAGGGGAGAAACAGTTGCAGTGGCAAAATGATTGGATCAGTTTTAATAGTAAAAATTGGTTATTATCGCACGGTAATACATCATTAACCTTTATTAATAAACCTAACCAAAGTCAGTTTTTCTCAACGCAATTGAGCTTTATGATCAGACCAAGTGATGCTTTGATTGAACGTTCGTCAGAAAATCACCAAGCAGAACAAACACCAGAATATAACATTAACGGCACAGCGAAATACCTATGGCAAAGTATCATTACCATGCCAAAAGATATTGAGCCAAACGTGCAAAAACATATCGTTAATGCATTGTTTGAGCACTTAGCGAATGACGGGCAATTACATCAACTTTTTACGGTACGTAGCTTAAGTTGGCGAGATAAACTTACGCAGTATTTCAATGAAGATCCTCAAGCTAATCATTCAATTGAATCGGTTTGTGAGCATTTTGGCTTGAGTAAATCGACGTTGATTAGACGTTTAAAAGAAGAGAACACCCAATTTAGAGAGGTGTTAGCTCAGCTGAGAATGGGATATGCACTTAGCTTATTGCAAAACAAACCATACTCACAAATAGAGTTGGCAAACCTTTGTGGCTATAAATCAGAATTACGTTTTGCTCAGCGATTTCAGCATCAATTTGGCTTAACGCTAAAACAATATCAAAAGACATTTGAATACCATTAACCATAACGTTAATGGTATTTCACTCTAGTGACAACATCACAAAATAACATACTAATTACGCGTCAGTTTTAAAAATGCTGCGTAATTGGTGAGAAATTGCATCAGCTAATTGATGAGATGAAATATTTCGCTCAATGGTATGCATTGGCATTGAACCTTCCTCCACCACATATAACCAATCTATGATCATCGCTTCAAAACCTTTGGTTGCTAACATTGGCGTCCAATCTTCACTCGTTAGAATACGCTCTTCATTATTGAGCCAACGTTGACCTCGGGTAAACGATGGGAATTGGTACGACTGATTGTAGTAAGTCGCTGACACCGTTTCATTCGTCATCCCTGTTAAACGGTTCATTGAAGCATGAAGTAAACATTGTCCTGCTTGCCATTGCACATCAACACGAGAAAGTTGGTTACCGCTCATTTGGTGGGTGAGGTAAACATCTTCTAAAGTCGATTTACAATTTAAGTTAACACTGTCTAGAGCGTGAATAAAATCATCAAAAATAAAGGTATGAATATCACCGGGTAAGTTGTGACGATTCTTTTCCCAACGTAGTGATAGTAATTCACCAACATTACCGGAAGCTAATTCAGGGAGGTGTTTATTGTAAAGCGGGATATGACGACGATTAAAGCCAACATAAAGAGGGGTTTGGTATTTCTCAGCTAAGTTATAAAGCAGTTCAACTTGCTCACCGCTATCGACGAGAGGTTTATCAACAAAAGTAGGAATACCTTGAGTGAGAAACCAAAATGCCACATCAAAATGCACACTGGTTGCGGCATGGATCATTACCGCATCGACATGTTGCTTTGTTAATTCACGGTAATCACTATAACAATGTTTGATACGGTATTTTTCAGACAATGCAGCCAGTACAGAGGCATCACGAGTACAGAAAACAAGCTCAACATTGTTCAGTTGCGTCATGATAGGAAGATATGCCTTTTGTGCAATATCACCTAAACCAATAACCCCAATTCTCATTTATTACCCTTATTTTAGGCTTACTTCCTTTTGGCTTTATATCGTAACAAAGCTGAAGACAAGCTGAAGATATCGCTATTTAGTATATTTAACTAATCTATATAATCACGCTTAATAGCTCGCTGATCATATTTTGCGAAGCGTTTGCTTAAGTGCTTATTTTCTTCACGATAACTAGCACGTAACACGACAAGCGTGATAACACCACTCGCTACACATTTAAATAGAGACAAAATAATGCACTGCGGCAGTACAGAATAGCGATTAAAAGCCAATGAAAAAAAATGGTAGGTGTAAAAGATCGTAATGGCCAACGATGCATAGTAAAACATCTTGTAGCTTAATTTTATCAATCTCATATATACACTCTAATTCACATCAACATCTATGCATCAAACTTAACATAATAAAATGAGTCAATAACAGAACAAAATGCATTAATTTATAAAAAGCACGCCTAATAACACAAAAAATAGACAGCTAGGTAATATTTTGCCCTCCTTTTTTATCCGATTTCAAAATAATCGAAATATATGATTAACACTTAACAAACCTGTGAGATTGAATTAACAGCGTTATGGGCAAAATAACTACTGCAGTGGTAACGATATCAGCAACACTATGATAATGCTGATGAACCATGAGCAGGGCATAGCTAATCATTGATATCACCATCAGGTGCATTAATCGCGATTTATAAACAATGAAATACGAAACAAAGACAAGCGCGATAGCTGTGTGGGTACTGTAATCAAGTCCGAATGCAGGCCAAATATGCAAGATATTATCAATGAACATCATGGTATAGATAAATATAGTCGACAGAATTACCAATCCTAACCGTATTAACCCTTGCTGCATGTTACCTTTTAACATCACCCGTAGAATTGAAATAAAACACACCAATGCGATCACTGGCGTATAAATATCTGCAATTAATGCCCATTGTTGATAAGTCATCGTTATCCTTATATTGTTGCGTTTATTCAAAACTAATCTTAACGCAGTCATCATGCCATTTACTGAGTAAAAACACCTGAAGAAAACAAAAATAGGTAGTTATCATGAAAACAACATATATTACTGTCGATTTAGAGCTTCATACAGAGCAGCCATTTTATGCATTGCTTGAGTTTATAAATAAAAAGTATTCAGGCACTGAAATCTACCCGCCAGATAATTATCATCCACAATGGATAACCAATCTCTCTTTTGATGACTATAACTCTGCTAATAGTTGTTTGGAAAACCACTGTAATTGGCTTAAAAGTATGCCTGATAGCGTCAAAGCAGTTCCCATAAAGTGATGAATGTTGGTTACAATACCTCATCAACACATCGTGCTTTTATTGAGCAAATTAAACCAAGTGTGATTAAACAGTTAGCGGATTTAGGCTTAGGTTTTGCTTTTACTTTATACCCACATGAGCAAGAGGATTAACCGCAACAGGTCATATATCAAATACCGCGCAAGTGGGATCAAAGTTTGCGAATTCAGGGCGTTTTCTTTAATAAGTTATTCATGTTCAATACGCTAGAACTATTATTAGAACAATACATTGCCCTTGGATAAAACATGCTTTCATTTATTAACTCAGCGGAATTGTTTTCGCTCATACTTACGCTAGCAACCCTGATAACAGGGATCTTCTTCTTTTTAGATAAGTACCGCTGGCAACCTCAAAGAGAGAAAGAAACGGGCGTTACTAATCAAGAACAAACAGGGTGGGTAGCACAAGCTCGCTCAATGTTTCCTGTACTTTTTGCTATCTTAATCATTCGCTCATTTATCATAGAACCATTTCAAATTCCGAGTGGCTCTATGCAACCAACGTTATTACCGGGTGATTTTATTGGTGTAGAAAAGTTTGCTTATGGTTTACGTGATCCCGTTTTCCATAAAACACTGATCCCAACGGGTAAGCCTCAGCGTGGTGACATTACGGTATTTATCGACCCTGAAAACCCTAAGATTGATTTAATCAAACGTGTTGTTGGTTTGCCAGGCGATACCGTTATTTACCGTGACAAAACCTTATATATTAAGCCTGCTTGTAACGGTCAGAAAGAGTGCCCAGCCACTTACGAAGTACCTAAAAAGTATATTGGCGTAAGTAAATTTACTGAGCTAGGTACTGATTTAGATGAATACCAAGAACATTTAGGTAACGTCGAACATCGTATTTTACGTGATCCTAATCTACCTGAAATGTATAACCGCTATTACCAACAACCAGGCTCTCCTGTAGGTGAGTGGGTTGTACCGAAAGGTCATTACTTTGCAATGGGTGATAACCGTGATAACAGCCTTGATAGCCGATACTGGGGCTTTATGCCAGAGCAAAACCTCGTTGGTAAGGCGACATTCATTTGGATCAGTTTCACCTTTAATCATAATCCTGATTCATCATGGCCAAGTTGGTTACCAAATGGGGTGAGATTCAACCGTATTGGTGCCATTCATTAAACGATGAACACCAAAAGGATTATTGAACACCTAACGTAAAACAAAAAACCGACATGCAAAAACATGTCGGTTTTTTATTGGTTATAATGTGTTTTTATTCGTAATAAGTCCCTGAGATTAAGCCATATTTAGCCGATTCGTCGTTTGTTACCCAATGCTCACCAGATGCAGGTGCTGAATCTAGAGTGTATAGGTAGAAATCAACGCCTTTATTACCCAACATTTTTGCAAAGTAGGTCGCTTGTTTACGATGGCTTAAATCTGTAAAAGGGAATTCTTTTGCTGTTTTATCATCTTCAGCCCAACTATGAACACCCACTTGTTTCGTTAGCTCAATGTTAGTAACAGGCTGCGCTAGTTGTAGAATGCGCTTTTCACCTGCAGTGAATAAATCTGTACCACCAGAAAACACCGAACCATTGCGAGTAACCATAGTTAGCATATGATTATTTCGAATCATCAAGCCAGTATACATATTAATATCATCATCCATGCTGCCACCAATATGATTATCAAACTTCAATAGCATCGTCTGACCGTAACCGTAATAGTCTTCAATAATATTAGATAGCTGCTGATAAGTTGTTAAACCTAACGATGAACGATTAAGATCACGCTCTGTAATATCCTGATTATCTTTTAAGAATTCGTTATAGAAGTCTTTAAATGCAAATGAAGTTAAAATATCAATTTGATCGCTATAATGTTGAACCAATAGCAGGTAAATATTTAATTTTATCGTTTTCATAAGTCAGCATGACATTATTCATTTGTGGTATTGATGTTGATTGAATAAATGTCGAATCATCTGTTATGGATTTATTAAACTCACCAC
>NZ_SSMG01000161.1 GCF_009873615.1 Photobacterium lucens | reverse complement strand
CTGATATGACTGCTTCATGATATCCATCAAAGATGGTTGGTCGTCAAATTTTGCCCAGAAATATTCACCATCAGATGCTTTAATATCGATAGAACTACGTGAACCAGCATCATACTGAACACCCGCTTTTAATTGGTCGTAAGTTACAGTCACCCAGCCAGGCTTATTCGAAAGCTGAGTTCCATCAGCAGCCGTCAAATGCGAGTTTGAGCCTACATAAACCTGATAACTTTGGGCTACATGACCTTTTACTGAGTCTAACGTTAACATCCGTCCGTAATACATACTTCCTGAAATATCTATTACATAGTTCACATTCACAGGCTCTTGCTCTACATGTGGTGGCTTTAAATCACCAATCAACATATCTGAGCCGTTTTGCCCATCAATTACGTTATCACCATTGTCACCTTGTATAACAACCCCGTCTACTTCATAAACATGTGACGTGTTAGCAATCGCAATATGATCGGCTTCATCTTTAGTTATTACTTGTGCGTCCACGGTACGATCAGGATCATCGAGTAAATCTTTACCTGATACATCAATAGTAAAGTGACCGTTTTTTGCTTCACCATGATATTCATGTCCATTAACCGTTAACGATATTTGATCACCATCTTTCACATCTTTACCCACATCACCATTAATAGCGACATGTTCAGATTTTGCTTCTCTTGGCGTCAAAATATCGTCTTGTGCAATCGATGTTATTGTTATACTTGCATCAATAGCAACATGATAATCTTCTACTGCAGTAGCACTTGCCTCATGAGCCACACCGTAACTGGTGGTGACTGTTGCTGTCGCTTTATCAGCATGCAGGATATCGTCGCCTTTCACATCAACTGTCCACGTCTTATCTGACGTAACTGTCGTCGTGTATTGGTGACCATTGACAGTAACTGTAACCGTATCACCCGGCTCAACGTCTTTACCCACCGTACCTGTGATAGGCAGTTGTGGCTCATGACCTTCTTTTTGAGTGATCACGTTATCGCCAGTGATCGGATTAATGGTGATCGCCGCTTCCACTTTCACCGAGTAATCGTGCGTTGTATGAGCTGTTGCCGTATTACCTGCTTTATCTTCTGCTGTTACAGACGCTTCTACTTTGTCCACTCCTGCAGTTAATAGCGTATTACCATCAACACCATCCAGTGACCACACTAAACCATGCGCACCTTGCACAACTTTGGTTGTGCCTAGTGATTTGCCATCAAGGGTGACCTCAACCGTATCACCCACCTTCACATCACCACCCACTGTACCTGTGATGGTTTGTTTTTGGTGTGATTCAGTGGCATCCACTACATCATCATGGGCAATCGTATCAATTGTGATGCTAGCATTGATACTCGTGTCCACATCGTATGGCTTATCATCATGAGCACTAGCGTGGTGACCTGCTTCATCGCTGGTTGTCACGCTAGCAGTCACATCATGACCTTTGTTTTCAACCAATGCAGAGCCATCAACATCCACCGTCCACGTCTTATCGCCACCTACTTTCGTTGTGTAATCATGGCTACCAATGTGAACCGTTACGGTATCGCCCGGCTTAACGTCACCACCCACTGTACC
>NZ_SSMG01000160.1 GCF_009873615.1 Photobacterium lucens | reverse complement strand
CTAGATATACACTTATGCGATCGTCTGAAGAGTCAGATGTTTATAATATACAGATATTTATTTATTAAATTAATACTCAATAGAGAGTATTGATAATAATAACAGTATGGTAATTGGGTATTATACGTATTGCTGTTCTCTCTTATAAAATAGCTAGAGGGCAGATCAGTGACGCAGAAATACAGTACAAAAAAATTATCGATTGTTTTAAGAATTCAAATTGTTTTAGCCGTATTGGTGACGATTGGCATCATATTATCGGTATTCGGTAATAATGGTTTGAAAAACCTGACGCGAGAATTTGAAGTGTTAAGTCAACAAGCCGTACCTGTTTCTCTTAAAAATACCACTATTGTAACGAGCGCATTAGAAGTTGAGCAAAGTTTGAGTGATATGTTGATGAGTTACGATGAAGCATCACTTAATCAAACATTCCAATTGTCTCAAAATATGCTGGCACAAGGTGTAAGTGCCGGAAAAGAGCTCAAAGAACTGTCTTCAAAATACCATATTAACTGGTTAAATAACTATGCCGACAAATACTTATCGGAAGTTGATGTTATTAATCAGTTGGCATTTGAAATTTACTCCATTCAAAAACAAATTATTCAAAATAACCTTAAATTATCGTCTGAACGTTCAACAATGAACTATGCGGTGTCAGCAGTACGCTCTGAAATGAGTCGCGTTGGGATCACTCTCTATGCCGGTAATGATTACGCCATGAGTAATGTGACAAACTTTCTTAACCATGCCGTAGAGCTTGGCGGCAATTTAATGTTGTTAGTAACAGAGCCGGATCAAATAAAAGCGAAAGCGATCGCCAAAGATCTGAAACGTACTAATCTGGCTGGAATGAATTATGCGTGGGATGAGCTGGTCCGTTCTAATGCTGCTATAAATGATTTTTCTAGCTTAACGGTACCATTTGAAATGGTGAAAAAGCTATTTGCTAAACAAGGGTTTATCGAGCGTTATTTGAATGTTTTGCAATTAAATCAAGAGCAGAAGAGTAAATATACGGAAATTAAGCAGCAAACAGAGCAAATCATGACGCTATTGAGCGTGATCACTCAGCAGTCACATCAGCTGATTGAAAATGGTGAAAATGATTTTATGTATGCTAGCGACGATGCTCGCCATGTGTTTCTTGTCTTTAGCATTGTTGGATTGATGGTCTCCATTTTAGCTGGTTTGTGGATCAGTCGTGTTGTGAAGAAATCCATTGATCATATCAGTGATGTTGTTAATAAGATCAGTGATGGTGATTTAACCGTACAGGCCAATACTAATGGGGCAAGTGAGTTTGCTCAGTTAGGACAAGTTTTAAATGATCTATGCGAACATGATAGAGAATCTTTACAGCAGTTGATCACTAATAGTGATGAATTAAATCGTGCAGCAGAGCTAAGTATGCGTGCATCGACGACCTCTCGTATTGCATTACAAAATCAAAGTGAAGAATTAGCAATTGTGACTACCTCGATGACGGAGCTAGAAGCGTCTATTCGTGAAATATCCAAAAGTAGTTCAGACTCAGAAAAACAAGCCCAGAAAGCACAACAATTAGCATTTAATGGCGTGGGGATCATTGAGTGTAGTACGCAAGGATTATTAGCTTTAGAAGGGCAGTTTGCGATTAATGAAAAGCGCATGCAGCAGTTGGATAATTATGTGAAAGAAATTACAGAGGTGGTTGAGTTAATCAGTTCCATTGCTAACAATACTAATTTATTGGCGTTAAATGCGGCAATTGAAGCAGCTAGAGCGGGTGAGCAAGGGCGAGGTTTTGCGGTTGTGGCAGATGAAGTCAGACAATTAGCCAGCGAAACCAGTCAGCAAACTGAATCTATTCGTAACACTATCAGTGCATTACATAAAGCGGCAGATGATGTGAACGATGCTATGTTGATCAGCCGTAAAGAAATGATGTCATCCATTGAACGTAGTAGCGATGTTCAAAAAGCGATTAACTTAATTAACAGTACAATTTCAGAAATAAACCAGCAAATGGTTACAATTGCTGTTGCAACACAACAACAAGAGCGTGCATCTCAGCATGTCGCTCAGAACTTAGAGCAAGTTGCCAATCGTGCACAACAGAATAACCATCAGTTAGATACTTTAGTGGATGAGGCTGAGCGCGTCGCGGTGATCGCCCAGCAACAGCAAGGAATGCTAAGTCGTTATCACTTGGAAGTAGAAAACTGAACAAGTGTAGTATCGGCTGTTATTTGAGCAAGAAAAGAGAGTAATAGATAAGGTTTGCGTTAATTTTTGTAAGTTAGCCGCGCTATTGGGTAGAATGCGACGGTTTTTTCTGTCTCAGGTTCATTCTTCATGCGCATACATGCTGTACATACGTTATATGAGGAACGTTTAGCACGTTCAACTCGTCCTTTTCTTGCTCGTGGCTGTAAAGTTGAGCGTTGTCGACAATGTATGTTGCGCACGCACCTTTGTATCTGTTCACATCGCCCGTTAGCCAAATCCAATGCGGCTTTCTTACTGGTTATGTTTGATGATGAAATCTTAAAGCCAAGTAATACGGGACGATTAATTGCCGATCTATTTGAAGATACTTTTGCTTATATTTGGTCTCGCACTGAGCCTAACCAAGACATGTTAGCATTATTACAAGATCCGCAATGGCAACCTTATGTTGTTTTCCCTGCTGAATATGCTGAGCCTGAACGTGTTGCTGAGCGTGTTGAGCTTGCTGAAGGTAAACGCCCATTATTTATTATGTTAGATGGCAGTTGGGCGGAAGCGAAAAAGATGTTCCGTAAGAGCCCATACCTGAATCAATTCCCTGTACTGTCTATCAACCCTGATAAACCATCGCGTTACAAAGTGCGTGAAGCATCAAAAGAAAATCAATTAGGTACAGCAGAAGTTGCTGCTCGTATTATTGATTTGTTTGGTGAGCATGATAACGCCGAGATGTTGGATCTCTGGTTTGATGTTTTCCGTGAAAATTACATTACCGGAAAAATGAACCGTATGTTGCCAGACGATTCATCACTTAAAGCCCTACAAACATTTATGGATGCGCATTAATTTGTGACCTTGTCACATTAATCATTGGGGCTAATGACACAGAGTGCTAACGATGTGTAATTTTGCTCAACTTTTTTCATTAAACGAGAGCTTTGCACATCGATATAAGGCTAAATTTGTCCTTAGTCACAGATAGCTTGATGATAACTGTGGATAATTTTCAAACCAATGAAAGTTTCGTACACTCAGCAAGTGTAGTTGAGCATTATTTGTGAGGATATAGGATGTACTACGGCTTTGATATAGGCGGTACCAAAATTGAATTTGGGGCATTTAATGAAAAGCTTGAGCGTGTAGCAACAGAGCGAGTACCTACGCCAGGGGATGATTACAATAAACTTATCGATACCTTGGTTACTTTGATTAAACAGGCTGATGAAACATTTGGTTGTGAAGGTCTAGTTGGTATCGGCATTCCTGGCATCGAAGATGCACGTGATGGTGTGGTGTTAACATCTAACATTCCTGCGGCGAAAGGTCGTACGTTACGTGCAGACTTAGAAGCAAAATTAGGTCGTAAAGTAGCACTGGATAACGATGCAAACTGTTTTGCGTTATCTGAAGCATGGGACGATGAGCATAAAGATTCACCATCTGTACTCGGTTTGATCTTAGGTACAGGTGTTGGCGGCGGCATGGTTTTTGATGGCAAAGTCTTTTCTGGCTTAAATCACGTAGGTGGTGAATTAGGCCACGCACGTCTGCCTCTAGACGCATGGTTGTTCCTTGGTGAGAATGCACCGTTACTCGGCTGTGGCTGTGGTCAAAAAGGTTGTATTGATAATTACTTATCTGGCCGTGGTTTTGAATTGCTTTACAACCACTATTACAGCGAAGAATTAAAAGCGATTGAGATTATCGGTAATTATCGTGATGGTGAAGCTAAAGCTGTTGAGCACGTTGAACGCTTCCTAGAGTTATTAGCAATTTGTTTGGCGAACATCTTTACCGGTATCGATCCTCATGTTGTCGTGTTAGGTGGTGGTTTATCTAACTTTGATCTTATTTATGAAGAATTACCTAAACGCATACCTAAATACTTACTATCAGTCTCTGTTGCTCCAAAAATTGTGAAGGCAAAATACGGTGACGCTGGTGGCGTACGTGGCGCAGCGTTCTTAAATATAAAATAAGACGATAGTTGAACAAGTTATATAAAAGCACTTTCTTTGGAAGGTGCTTTTTT
>NZ_SSMG01000159.1 GCF_009873615.1 Photobacterium lucens | reverse complement strand
ATATATATCATGAGGTTGATAACAATTTTCACGCCTGACACTCAATGAGAGGATGTAATAAGTAAGATATGTATTTAATCAGTCTTATTAAAAACAGAACTCAAGCGATAAAATCACAACGTTTCATTATAACTGATCATATTTACAGTAAATAAAACTAATCCAAAATCACATTTATAATATATGAATGAGTAAAAGGTCTAACGCATAATGGGGCATTTTCGAGCTATAAAATGCCATGAGAAATGACTTTCACAAAAAAGCCACCAGCTCTCATTGAAAACCAGTGGCTCTAATTTATTATTTTATGGTGCTAATAACTCAAACCTAACTTTTAGGTGATGGTTTATAAACGCTCGATACTGACGGTAATGCGTGATTCCAAACGTCCCATAATGAACTCATGGCATTCGCTTCATCAATAACGAACATGCCTAGTTTATTTAACATCATCCGTGTATATCACAACCCTCATTTAACTCTCCTATTCCACCAGCAAAATTAGCCGTGAGATAAATTCCTCGCTACACTGTTTCAAACTAATACAACAAGGAAAGTAAACGATGATCGAGAAAGGCCAAACATTACCAGCCGCAGTGCTAAGTGAACTCACACATGACGGTATGGTTAAACACGATACCGCTGAGCTTTTTGCCAACAAACGTGTTGTGCTGTTTGCTGTACCAGGGGCATTTACTCCTACTTGCTCTGAAGCCCATTTACCGGGTTATGTGGTGTTAGCAGATGAGATAAAAGCAACGGGTGTCGACATTATTGCGTGTGTTTCTGTTAACGATGCCTTTGTAATGCAGGCTTGGGGCGAGGCGCAAAACGCATCTGAAATTATGATGTTGGGCGATGGTGATGGTAGCTTTACTAAAGCGTTAGGGCTTGAGATGGATACCGAGAACTTCGGTGGTATTCGTTCTCAACGTTATGCAATGGTTGTTGATAATGGCGTGGTAACTCAACTGAACGTTGAACAGCCAAAGCAATTTGAAGCGAGCAAAGCGGAAACGATTTTAGCAAGCCTGAAGTAACCGCAATAAGACTTTAAACATCAATAATATGGTTCAGTGTGTGTGTGCGCACTGAACCATTTTTATACTTAGCCTACTTCTTAATAGCGACACTAAGGATTAATCGCTCGGTTTAAGGGCATGAATAGCATCAGATACCGATATAAATTGGATCTTGATTAAACACACTTCGGCAAAACTAAACTCATGGGCTTGAATGAGTGCTGTCACTTCTTCCACTGTTAATTGTGTGTTGTTGTTGATCAGCTTGGCACTTGCGTTGTTGATGCTAATTGAATAACTAAAACCCTGACTATCAATCACATAATCGTCTTGACTAAAGATCAGATCCTCACACTCGCTCAATAATTGCGGCTCTGAATCGAGATAAATCAGCTCGTCATCACCATCTAGTTTTAATATACAAGGCCAATTGACCATGAGTGTCTCCATAACGCTGCTAACACCCTATTTGCAAAGCAAGGTTAGCAAGTGATCGTCTTGAACAAGCAGATAACGATAACATTGTTATTATCAGCCACCTACTCTGTTGGTAATAAACGTAGTTATTAGCGTAATCATGCCACTCTGAGCAGGCTTTTATACATATTGAGTAAACAAATATTCAACACTCATACAGTTAGGTTATGTATACTTTATGGGAATTTTTAGAGACTAAAAAGATCCCGTAACATGTTAAAAAAAGGCAACTATTGGCTTAAAAGAGTTATTAAAGATCCCTTCTCGCATTTCCTTATCGCTGGTACTGTGCTGTTTATTTGCTACTCGCTGTACCATTCATCGGCTTCCGAAAACACTATTTCAGTGACACCGTCACAAGTTACTCAACAAAAGAAAGACGATACGCTTTACTTTGGCTCACCACCGTCAAAACAAGAATTAAACAAAGACATTAATCATGTGGTGTTAAAGCAAATGCTATCTCAGCAAGCTTTAAAATTAGGCTTGGAGAAAGGCGATCCGAACTTGAATGAAATGTTGATGCAGCGCTACCTGTCTTACGTGTCGCAGTTAGCCAAGATCAATGCAACTAATACTAGCTTATTACATCAATACTATTTAACGCATCAAGCGCGTTATAAACACCCCGATATGTACTCTTTGTGCTATCACTTTTTAACACCGCAAGAAGTTCAACACCCTATTTCTACTATGGATTCTCAGCAATGTTTAACTGATGTGAGTAAGCAAGCATTACTGGCAAAGCTGGGAACAAAAACAGTAGACGCATTAGCAGCACTAGCACCAAACCAATGGTCAGCACCGATTGATACTCCCTTTGGCGCGATTGCAATAAAGGTGCTCAATTATCAAAAAGCAGGCGTATTGAGTTTTAAACAGGCAAAGCAACAATTAGCACATGATTTTGCTCGCGATGATGTTAATAACAAAATAGCCGCCGTTATTAAGCAATATCACATAGCGCTACCCGCAGGCTCAGACTTTACCGTTAACACAAAGACACTATTAAACAATGTATAAGCACATCTCTTATTTTATGTGGCGCTTAGTTGTTGGCACAGTTATTAGCGTCATGCTTTCGGTAATAATGACACCACTGGCAATGGCGCATCCTTATCAACCTTCAGTGGGTTTGATCACACAGCTTGATAATCAACAATATAAGTTGGCGTTAAAGCTCCCGGTAATTGCAGGTGAACATACTCAAATAACACCAACCTTAACTAATGGCGGTACAGTACGTTTATTAGCATCACAGCGAAGTGGCAATGGTTTCGGAATGGATGAACAAGATTATTTGCTGCAACTTAAAGCCAATACATCATCACCGACCCTTGTATTTAACGGGCTAAAAACAGGTCAGCTACTCACGCAGTTAACGCTAAAAGACGGACAAGTTAGTACGCTTGCGCTATATAAAGGGCATAACAGCTTACACTTAACCGATAAGATCTCGATTTGGACTACGATAAAGCTATTTGTCACCTTAGGTATCACCCATATATTAACGGGGATTGATCACCTAATGTTTGTGGCGGGCTTATTGTTATTTACGCGCGATTTTAAAACCTTCTTAAAGGCCATTACCTGTTTTACTTTAGCCCATAGTATTACGTTAAGTTTGTCTGCGCTTAATCTGGTACACATTCCAGAGCCCCCTGTAGAAACGGGAATTGCACTGAGTATTTTGTTTTTGTGTTATGAGCTTACTCGCCCTTACGATAAACAAAATCCAACGTTGAGCAGAAAGTTTCCGTGGCTCATTTCGTTTTCCTTTGGGTTGTTACATGGGTTGGGATTTGCCAGCGCATTAAAAGAAGTAGGATTGAGCCAAACCAGCATTCCGTTAACCCTCGCCTGTTTTAATATTGGGGTTGAGATCGGGCAATTGCTCTTCTTATCGTTTCTTATCGTGCTATTAAAGTTGTGCGCTAAAGTGCCTGTATTTCATCATAAGTTGTTTCAAAAAGTGCCTTTATACACCATGGGGATCATGGCGTCTTTTTGGTTTATTCAACGGGCGTACATTATGTTTCATGTTTTATAGTGGAAGTTACAGAGAACATTAAACGTAAACAAATATTGTATTTTTGCTGCTAGCTTACATTCACCAATACTGTAATAGTGGCAAAACAAGAATAAAAACTGAAGTTAGTAAAGGAAGTCATCATGTATATTGCAATGAACCGTTTTAAAATCCGTTTAGGCTCTGAGCAAGAATTTATCGATATCTGGAAGAACCGCGATACCTACCTAGATACCGTACCGGGTTTTCAATCTTTCAACTTACTGCAAGGTGCATCAAACGATGAGTACACGCTGTTTGCATCGCACTCAGTATGGGATTCTCGCCAAGCGTTCGAAGACTGGACACAATCAGAAGCGTTCCGTAAAGCTCATGCTAATGCTCGCGGTAATAAAGACATTTATTTAGGTGCACCAAACTTTGAAGGCTTTGAGAGCTGTCTGTAATAGGTAATAAAGGCTTCGCCTGCCACAATTAATACCTGATTACCCAAACACTTTTAATACAAGTGTTTGGGTTTTTATTATTCGACGGATTTAAATATCGCTCGGATTAGATCATCCCCTGATGTTATAAACCACCCGAGAGATCAAGGAAGTTTCCGGTAGAGAATGATGATTTCTCTGATGCTAACCAATAAATGGCTTCTGCGACTTCTTCAGGCTCTCCACCTCTTTGCAGAGGGATTTTACTCTTTAATCGTTCAATACGTTCTGGCTCACCACCATCGGCATGCATGTCGGTATGAATTAATCCCGGACGTACACAGTTTACACGGATCCCTTCGGCTGCTACTTCTAATGATAACCCCTTGGTTAAGGTATCAATTGCCCCTTTTGATGCAGCGTAATCAATATATTCATTTGGTGATCCGGTTCGTGCCGCACCAGAAGATACATTAACTATCACTCCGCCATTGCCACCATGACGAGTAGACATACGCTTCACAGCTTCTCTGCTACAAATAAAGTAACTAGTAACATTGTTAAACAGTATTTCGTTAATGCGATCTGCCGTCATCTCTTCTAATCGTGATTGTTGTTTTAGGATCCCAGCATTATTAACAAGCACAGATATTGCGCCTAATTCCTTATCAACAGTCGAGAACATGCGAATAACATCAGCTTCATTAGAAACATCAGCTTGAACCGTAATGCACTGACCACCTTCAGCCAAAATTTCTTGAGCTAGTTTATTCGCCGCCTCTGAGTTCGATTTATAATTGATACAAACGTCATAGCCTTCTTTGGCAAATAACTTCGCCGCTGCAGCGCCAATCCCTCTTCCACCACCTGTAATAATGGCTACCTTTTTAGCGCTCATATATCTTCCTTTTTAAACCATGCACTTTTACGTACATGTGGTGAGTTATCAAAATCAGACATTCCACACTACAGTGCCTTAATCGCTACATAATATGTTTGTTATCATTTTGTTGTTTTTAATGAATCAAGCTCACATTTCCAATTTATTCTGAGCATCTATAAAGCCAAAAACATACAACCCATATGAATGGTGTAATGACTCAACATGAATTTATACCTCTCCCGCCTTGCCTCTTACCTCATAAATACGGGATACTTAGATCCATGTAAGCTTAAGTTTTCATGCTTGAGTATTTGCCATTAAATTTTCGATAAACTGCTGAATTTATAAGTATTTTTTTTCACAACAAGCCATTACTTAGAAAACATGCACAATAATAACACCAATGGCTATGGATGATTTATAAACGATAAGAACCAAGCAACGCTTTATTGGATTAACTCTAACACGTAATTTGTAACCAAATAGCTAAATAACTTTCTTCGTTACTTAGGACACTTCAGGGACAAAGCAGGTATTAATTCCATTAAATTAGCATAGACTAAAAGTGTCATTTAGCGACTGAATGCTACAACTCCATTGGCTTCCATCAGCATAAATTTACCATTGGATTCTTCTAAACACTCTTCAAAATTATTACTAGTATTTCTTGATAAGAACTATCCTTTATCCTAACATCTCAACTTCTTTATATGGTATTCATAAAGAAATATTTTAATTTTGTACCTACTATTTTCAGAATATAAGCTGACTTAAAATAAAATGAACTATAAATATCTAGCGAAGTTATTCACAAGTACAGAAATCACTCGATTAGCTTCGGGAGACATGTCGCTGCTTCGTGACATTTTGTATTCATTCCCTCAATTCGATAATTTGAATACTTTTGAGGATATATTTGAAACAGCATATAAACTACTAATTAAACACTATCCTAATGAATATGTTGTTAAAAACACAATCGCTAACAATGTATTAATAGGTAAGCATTCAATGAATACAGCTAGTATGCTTAGTGAACTACGTATTGGTTCTAACAAAGCTGACTGCGTAATCATCAATGGTCTTTCTACTTGTTATGAAATAAAAACACAGTTTGATTCATTAAAAAGGCTTCCAGAACAACTAGATGCTTACACAAGCTCTTTTGATCAAACTTATGTTGTAGCACATGAAAATCATTTAAAAGCATTATATAAATATCAAGAAGAATTCCCTACATTTGGCATTATTCATGCGAATTCTAATGGTAATTTAAGTCAGAAAGTGAAAGCTCCATTAAACACCTCTTTTAATACAGAATTAATGTTTCATACCTTAAGGAAGGGAGAATACACACACATTGCTAAAGAAATACAAGGCTATATTCCAAATGTAATGCCTACAGAACTATTTAACGAATGTAAAAAACTGTTTTGCTCACAAAAAGAGCAAGATGCAAATGAACTATTTAAATCTACGCTTAAGCATTATCGTCGTAATGATCACATATTTATCAATGCATTACCAAAATCCATGAAAAATTTAGGGATAAGCTACAAGATTCACAAAACCCATAAGTCAAATATCGTAACCTGTCTACTAAATAACCAATTAGACAATAAAGGTATTACGAATGTACTTCCCATATATGAGAGGCAAACAGTTTGAGTTAGTTGCACTAAAAACTGTAGCAGCACGCTTAAAGACTGATAAAGTTTTTCCTATCATTGAACCTGTAAATGATAATTTAACTCAGCTGATATCTTGCATACAAAGCCTTAATCAGTACAAGATCAGCCCGCATATCATTATTAATCCAGAAGTTGGTGATCTTGCAAATGACTCTCCTGATTCCTTAAATTTAGAAATAGCTAAAACAGGTACATCATTCATCCCTTGCATAAGAATCAATAATCAAAATCTTCAATACGTAACAAATTTATTAGATCAATTTATTGAAGATAATGTAAATTATTCACTCTATTTTCAAGAAGGTATCCTTAGCAAGGTAGATCACTATACACATAAAGCAATGTATAACATTATTCGAGAAATCAATCGTTACCCAGATGATTTCGCAAATAAGCTCCCTAATAGTGTTGTCATCAATGATTCTTTTCCTGCAAAATCTCGTAATGCTGATTACAGTAATACACCTCAATTTTTTTCCGATGCTCACCTTACGTTTACAAAGCCATTAGTAGAACACCAAGTTGGTTTTGGTGATTACTTAACTATCGATGAAACATGGACAACAGGTGGTGGTCCAGCATTCGTAATAGCACTACATATTACGTATATTGATAACGATACAACACATATGTATGTTAAACATAGCGTTTCAATAAGTAACCCAGGAGATCAAAGTAACCCTGCAGGAAAATTTAGAGAAGCTCTTGAAGAGTTAATTAAATTCTCTCATATAACGCCATCATTAAATAAAAACACACTAGGTTTTCAAGAATATGTTATTATTCATCAGAATGGAAACTACCCTGGATTAGGTGTTCCCAAAAAATTAAGTATGATGCATCATATAGAAACAATATCTGATTTTTTATAACAGTGTAATACTTAACCTTTCAGCTCATTCATTAATGGGCTGAAAATAACTAAATATAGAAATATAATGGATAATAAAAATGACAACTTCGCTAGTTAATACAATTTTAATTAACGTTACGCATCACGCTCCCCCTTCACCACCGAAAAAGGACTGAATCACCAAGCTCGGTGGTGATGGCTAAGAGAGCCGAGAATTTTTTATTTCCAGAGATCCTGACTCATTAATAATTTTTTATTAATAAAAAGAACC
>NZ_SSMG01000158.1 GCF_009873615.1 Photobacterium lucens | reverse complement strand
TGACTCCGATTGAATATCGAAATCAGGCCTTACAAGCCGCTTAACCGAAATGTCCAACTTTATGGGGTCACATCAAACTTAAATTGTTATCGGCTTTTTATTATCTAGAAATCAGCCATGTGTTTATTGTGTTGAGATTTCCCACACGGCAACACTGCCTGAAATTTCATTACCAATAATAACTAGTGGCTTACCTGTTGCACTGTTTTTTGCAGAAACAAATGTCATCCCTTCCGGTGCTAAATCCCCCGTAACCGCTTTAGCTTCATCTAAACCTCTATTGATAAAATAATCAACATAATGCGCCTTACTTGGTTCCGTAATATCATAAACAACCACGCCCCCCATACGTTCTAGGCCAATAAAGGCATAAGTTCTATCACCGACTTGACCCACTGTTAACGCTTCTGGTTCTGCACCTTTTGCATCTGAACGCGCATCACCCGCATTTTCATCTTCATCATTATTAAATGCCTTACCGTGAATCTTTGCAGTTAGCAGCCCGATTTCATCACCAGAATCAAAAATCATCTTACCTTGGCTATCTAAAATTGAAAATGAACGCCCACCGAAGGTATATAGTGCTTCATATATTCCATCGCCACCTTTATCACCTAGTTGAGGATTGACTTTCAAACGACCAATATCACTTTCATCATTTTTTAAATAATCAAAGTTACTTGCCAGTGTTAATTTCTTAGCGCGAATATCATTAACAAAAGAGACACAGCCATCTTTCTTATCAAAATCGACACCACCTTGTGCTTTACAAGTCGCTTCATATTTAGCATCAAAGAAATATTCTCGCCCATCACCTTCATTGGTAATCACAATATAATTTTTACCATTAACACTATAACTGGCTAATGTATCTGGTTGGTACATGCCATATAAGCCAGGATAAACCTGCATATTAATGCCACCATCTTTATCAGAGGCATCCATTTTATATTTTGACCAATCCTTAAAACCTAGCCCTTGTAAAGTAATGACATTGGTTGCCAAATCAACAATCGCAATACCGTTATTTTCTTGCAATGAAACATAAGCGGTTTTGCTGTCTTTTGATACTGCGACATATTCAGGCTCAAGATCTTGAGCAACCGATGTGGTAATTTTCTTACCTTTAATAGTCTGTCCATTAGGATTTGAGAAAACCATTCCTTGTTTTTCAAGCTTGGCTTGCTGCTTATTAAATTGGCTAAAGCCTAGTAATGTTGCTTTATCAGCTATTTTTCCATTATCAATAGTGATAATACCAATCGATCCTTCTGGGTCTGTAAGGTAATCACCAGATGGCTCACCTTCATTGGCAACAATGACTTTGGTTTCATCTGGCGTAAATGTCACCATATCAGGTAAATAGCCCACTTCGACATTCTTAATAAAAGCAGGCTTATCTCCACTTATGTCATAAAAAGCAATCGCTCCTTTTTCTCCGGTTTTATCTGCAGCAATCGCCACAGCAGCAAGTGCATGTTTTTCCGCTATCGCAATGCTATTTGCATTACCTTTCGTATGTTCTGCTAAATTAATTGTATAAACAGAAGATAGATTACTATTATTAGTTACATCATTAGCAGATTGTTTTAAATCAGATACATTAAATTTAGCTGCATCAATAATTTCGACTGTAGATGTTTTACCTGAGCCATTGATGGCAAAAATTCGTTTTTTACTATTTTGATAAGCGACAATTTCTGCTGCACCTTCAGGTGATTGTGCATTTAATAAAGCACGACCAATAAGGTTTATTTCAAATGGCTTTTCAGTGGCGTGGGCAAAATTAAATGAAGAGGATAAAGAAGAAATTACTAGTGCTGCCAATAATTGTTTTTTCACGGTCAATCCTTAACGTTAACAAAAAACTGCCACACTTTTGCAAAGCTATATGTAATTTTTACTACGATTGTGGGATATATTTATGACAACTAAGAAAAATTTCATATTTCCTAACATCACAACTCTCTCTCTAAGTCATTCATTTAATAATGGAAATTTTTTAAATGAATGCAACATAACTGATTAATTCACTTTTTTGGATTGCGCTATTTGATTGATTTAACTAAAATCAACTCATCGGATGAGTCGTATAGTGCGACACACTCCACAAATAAATTTGTGCGAATGTAAATTATCGCTACAATACGCGCCCTCCCCAAAGGTGGGATTTTCAACGAAGGTTATGCTCTATGAAAGAAAAAGTAGTCGATTTCATCAAACGTAAGCGTGAAGTTTTATCACATCACCAGTTTGAATTTAAAGACTGGCTATCACCAACAATCCGTGACTATTGGGTTGAGTTCCTAAACAAAGCGAACAACAGCCAATTGGCTTCATGGGTGAAAGAGCATAATTTAGTCTCTGTGGCGAATGGCAACTCAGTAGAAACAGCAAAACCAGAGCCGATTGAAATGCATCCTGAAGCTGAAAAGCTGATGAATACATTACTGGAAACGGTAGGCGAAGAGATCCATGTTGGCCAATGGTTAACCGTTGATCAGTCTCGTATTGATCGTTTTGCTGGTGTTACTGAAGATCACCAATGGATCCACACAGATCCTGAGCGTGCACAAGCAGAATCACCATTTAAAACCACTATTGCTCATGGCTTTTTAACGCTATCACTACTGTCTGTCCTAACAGATAGCGTTGATCCTGCAAATCAGAAATTTCCAACAGCAAAAATGACAGTGAACTATGGTTTGAACCAAGTTCGTTTCCCATATCCAGTAAAATCTGGCACAAATGTACGTGCTCGTACAAAAATTCAGTCAGTAACACCAATTAAACGTGGTTTAGAAATTGTTCAAGAAATCACAGTAGAAATCGAAGGCTGTCGTCGCCCTGGATGTGTTGCTGAATCTGTTGTACGTTTGTACTTCTAAATTATCAACGTATGATTAAAACCGAGCCGTGGCTCGGTTTTTTTACATCTCAATATCAAGCACAAGGCTGCTTCAGGGTAAACCTAACTTTTCATTAATCGATCTTTATCAAATTAAATACGGTGGTAAGGTACGAAGCTATTCCGACTATTGGTATTTCATCATGAAAAAGTGGCTTAAATTTATCCCTCTTATCCTTCTTGTAGGTTACTTCATTACTTACGATGTAGTAACTCAAGTTGAAAGTACAACCCCTTCTGCACAAACAAGCCAACAATAAACGTATTTTCATAATTAGCTGCAGCATGGTTTTATGCCATGCTCTGATCGCAACTTTTTTAAACTATTGGCTTTTCAGGTCAAATATCTTTGACTACGCTTAATAAAAGAAAAGGTTAGAAAATAAAACATTATGTTATCAACCTAACCTTTCAATTATCGCTATACATACGTTTAACAGCCAATGTTATGCTTAATATACGTACTAGAAAGCATTAAGACTCTCTAAAGCGAAAAAACACTGTTACCAAATCATATATTCTTCCAGTTTATAGTATATGATTTGGTTTTTTTTCATCTTCTCTATTTTACCAATACCATTCTTATCGCTTTGCCATATAAGACAGAATTTGTCGTTACCTTCCAAACCAACAGCACGTTATACTGCTTTACCAGCATAAACTTACCATGTAAATTTAAAAATATTCTCAAGTAACAGTCAGGTATACTTAATGCCATCCACTACTCGCGTTTTTATTTCTCAATCTACACACCCATGGTTCAACCTTGCTGTTGAAGATGCGATTTTCCGTAATATGCCAGCAGATCAACAAGTTCTCTTCTTATGGCGTAATGCTGATACTGTCGTTATTGGTCGCGCTCAAAACCCATGGAAAGAGTGTAATACAGGAAAAATGGAGCAAGATGGGATCACGCTGGCTCGTCGTCAAAGTGGTGGTGGTGCCGTTTTTCACGATTTGGGTAATACCAACTTCACTTTTATGGCAGGTAAGCCAAAGTACGATAAGAATGTTTCCACTAACATTGTATTGTCAGCATTAAAAACACTAGGTATAAATGCTAAAGCAACAGGTCGAAATGATCTGGTTGTTGAAGTGGGTGAAGATGAGAGAAAATTCTCAGGTTCAGCTTACCGTGAAACCATGGATCGCGGTTTCCATCACGGTACATTATTACTCAATGCCGATCTCACGCGCTTAGCAAATTATCTAAATCCCGATAAAAAGAAACTGGAAGCAAAAGGGATCACTTCGGTACGCTCACGTGTAACTAACCTGTGTGATATAAACTCTGAAATCAATCACGATAGCGTCTGTGAAGCCATTAAAGAGGCTTTCTTTGCCCACTATGATGAACGGGTAGAGGTTGAATATATTTCACCTGAAAACCTACCTGATATGCCAGGCTTTACTGATAAGTACCAAACTCAATCAAGTTGGGAATGGAACTTCGGTAACACGCCCCAATTTATGCATACCATCGATGAGCGTTTCACATGGGGTGGTGTTGAGTTACATCTAGATGTCAAAAAAGGCCGTGTTATTGCTATTAAAACCTTTACCGATAGCCTAGATCCGGCCCCTATCGAGTTATTAGAAACCGCGTTACTTGACATCGAATATAACGCGACAGCATTCGATGCAGCGATAACTCAACTCATTACGCAATACCCTAAGCATCGAGATGTGCTAAGTGACATTAACCAATGGCTTAAACACACCATTATCTAATTCATTAATAAGAGACTCTTTCTATAATAAACACTGAGTCGCTTATTAACTATCATCCCAATTAATCACCGAGCCATGATCATAAACACCATCACTATAAGCTGGCGTATAACTTATAAATACATTATCTTTATTAATCGGCAAAGTTGATGATATATCTTTAGCTATCAGTTCCATTAGAAACATAATATTTTGTTGTGAGTAATAATTAGGTGCAGTTAATTCAACTAATAACGGATGCGTTAATTGCTGCTGTTTATCTACCACTTCCCCATTATGAATATAATGATCGTTCTTTATCCATTCCCAAGTGATCATAATATGTTCTAATTTTATTTTACACTGAAGCGAAATTTGTTCTGATAAAGACTTCAATGCATCTTCTATTTCAACACCAGTCTCGAAAGGCAAAGCTTTAATCGCGATTAAGGGCATAATACAACCTATTTAACGGCATATAGGTAGTTTAACTATAGTAAGAGGTGTAGTTCTGCTATATCACGAAATAGCGAATGTCTTGCTAATAATACGATGGCTTAAAAACAAAAACGGCGATGTTAAATACACCACCGTTTAGTTTCAATCATCAAGTCGAGGATTTCATATCACTATCACAGTCATCACAACACGGATTAAGCACCCTTTCTTTACAGTTAAACGGCTCAATGTGAATGATAATATCAACAACCTCATCTAACTCTTTCAGTAAGTGAGATTTAAAGTTCTCAGCAATAGTATGTGCTTTATCCACGCTCATATCGGGATCAACTAACAGGTGAAAATCAAGCAGAATCGTACTGCCCGTTCTACGGCTACGAATAGCATGAACTTCTTTAATATCACTGTCTTCTGCCGCATAAGATTGAATTTTGCTTTCCATATCAGCATCAGCTTTCGCTTCTGTGATTTCTAACACTGCGGGCCATAAAATTTCAGCGGCGGCTTTCAAGATCATCGCAGTAACAATCAAAGCTGCAATTTGATCTAAATAATGAAGCTCTGGCACAAAGTAGTTTGCAATTACAGCAATGGCAACAGGTAGTGAGCTCAACGCATCAGAACGGTGATGCCATGCATTAGCATACAGAGCACGACTATTGATTGCTTTCGCTTTAATCGCTGTCCAGCGATATAACACTTCTTTCACCACAATAGATGCAACAGCGGCTGCAAAAGCTAGCATCCCTGGCTTACTATGCGCCTGCTCACTGATTGAGGTTAATGATTCCCAACCAATACCAATACCAACCAGCGCCAATAACACACCAATAAAGATATTCGTAAGAGTTTCAAAACGACCGTGACCATAAGGGTGCTCTTTATCAGCAGGAGCTGTCCAATAACGAGAACCTATTAGGATTGCAGTATCTGTTACTAAGTCAGAGAAACTGTGCACACCATCGGCAATCAATGCCTGGCTTCCAGTCATCTTACCGATAGTAATTTTTATAAATGCGAGTGCAATGTTCGCTATGGACCCTATCCAGGTTACTTTTTGTATTACTTTTACAGCAGCTTCAGACATAACCAACCAATCGAATTATTACTTATAAGTCGAGCATATGATAACTAACTTCAGCTGCAAATGAGACAACTTTTCGCTTATTCACCTACTTTTTACAAATATCACACTTCATTTTTCTAAAAAATATACCTTATAGATAACCGCTTAATACAAGAAAAATGCATAAAGTATAAATA
>NZ_SSMG01000017.1 GCF_009873615.1 Photobacterium lucens | reverse complement strand
GAACTGGTGACCTACTGATTACAAGTCAGTTGCTCTACCTACTGAGCTAAGTCGGCACACTTTATTTGGCTCCTCCTGCTGGACTTGAACCAGCGACATACGGATTAACAGTCCGCCGTTCTACCGACTGAACTAAGGAGGAATTGTACGTTTTATCTTACTCGATTAAATCAAGCGAGATGAATATGGTGCCTCGAGGCGGAATCGAACCACCGACACGAGGATTTTCAATCCTCTGCTCTACCGACTGAGCTATCGAGGCAAAAACACGAAGTTAATCGTTGTTTTGCATTTCTTACGTGCGTAAGAGAATAAATGGTGCCGACTACCGGAGTCGAACTGGTGACCTACTGATTACAAGTCAGTTGCTCTACCTACTGAGCTAAGTCGGCACACTATATTCTTTTTTATTTCTCCGCTCAATGAGCCAAGAAACTAAATAGTGGCTCCTCCTGCTGGACTTGAACCAGCGACATACGGATTAACAGTCCGCCGTTCTACCGACTGAACTAAGGAGGAACAGATTGTGGTTGCTTGCACCAAACTTCGAAAGGGAAGTGATGGTGCCTCGAGGCGGAATCGAACCACCGACACGAGGATTTTCAATCCTCTGCTCTACCGACTGAGCTATCGAGGCAACGGNCGTTCTACCGACTGAACTAAGGAGGAACAGATTGTGGTTGCTTGCACCAAACTTCGAAAGGGAAGTGATGGTGCCTCGAGGCGGAATCGAACCACCGACACGAGGATTTTCAATCCTCTGCTCTACCGACTGAGCTATCGAGGCAACGGAGCGCATTAAAAAGGTTTTCGCTCTTTTCGTCAATGCTTTTTTTTCAAATAATTATCAACCTTGTCTTTTTTATCCCGTTTGTTTGAAAAGTGAGCTTTTATTAAGAGTTACAGTGATGTTATGGCTGAAAAAGAGAATAAATATAAGGAATTTATGAAGCTTAAGTTTGGGATGTTTTCAGCTGTTTAAGAGAAAAATATGGCATAAAAATGAGAAATAAGCGCAAAGCAGAAAGATAAAAGAGGCGAAGCTAGAGAGGGGGAGTGAGAACTAAAGAGATGTGAGTGGAAGAAATATGACTGAACGTATTGATTACGCCAAATTACAGGCGAAAAAAAACCTTGTCTTGCGACAAGGTTTCTTAACTGGCTCCTCCTGCTGGACTTGAACCAGCGACATACGGATTAACAGTCCGCCGTTCTACCGACTGAACTAAGGAGGAATCGTACTTTTTATCTTACTTGATAAAATCAAGTGAGATGAATATGGTGCCTCGAGGCGGAATCGAACCACCGACACGAGGATTTTCAATCCTCTGCTCTACCGACTGAGCTATCGAGGCAAAAACACGAAGTTAATCGTTGTTTTGC
>NZ_SSMG01000157.1 GCF_009873615.1 Photobacterium lucens | reverse complement strand
ATCAGTATATTTTTGACTAAAGGGGATACCATTAAATGTATGTGTGCAACATTTGCATAATGGCTTTAAGCTATTTTCATTTATATCAGGGTTAACCACTTGCAGTGTGCCTTCTTTATCAATATATAAGCCACTAAAATAAGTGCTTTCACTTACAAGCATTATGTCATTGCCTAATTCATATCGCTTAGCAACCATCTTAAAAATAGGATCTGGTTTATCTAACCTTGAAACAGCTTCTCTGTAGATCGTATTCCAACAACCACCAATTTTGGACAGTAGAAATTTATATAAAGGCGTGTAATCCAATCCTCGTTGAATGCCTTTTCGCATCCCGGTTAACACATCATCTCTGTGCCGAGTTTTACTATAATCGCTACCATGACGATGCCGAACACCTCGGGTTCTGGTATTCACTTTACGATAAAGCGGCTTTATTTCTTTCATCGTATTCTGTTTCATCTTAATGACTGAATCTCTTTTACTCGTTGATATGTCTGTTTTTAGTATTCATTAGCTTACTCAATATGGTCAACAATCTTGATTATTATCAATACTTAATAAATAACCTAAGAA
>NZ_SSMG01000156.1 GCF_009873615.1 Photobacterium lucens | reverse complement strand
GCTCTGACATATAATTCCTAAATATTACAATGTAATATACACAATCCGTTGTTTGAGTTGAAAATGGAAAACATCCCATTTTCTATCTTTAGTATAATTTCATAATCTAAATATAACCTGAACATACCTAAGGTCTTTATTTATATACTTGCCTGTTTTGTAAGACTTTCTTTTAATTTGCGATCACAGACAAAGTTTTTAGCGCATACAGTAACAGTATTAAAAAAATACTTATCTGATGATCTCATTTCTAATCCATAAAAATTGAAGTTGTTAATGAATAAAGTGATCATGGCACTTCAATGTCACATAATGGATTGTTGTGAAGAAGAATATTTATGGGTAATTTAACAAAAGTATCGCTAGCATTTATTCCTTTAATCACTTCATTTCATACCCAAGCCGAAGTTAACACTCCTCGAATTATCAAATTATCGCCAGAGAAACTCACTCAACATAATATTGATCTACCATTAAACCAATTTAAGTCCTTAGAAATATTAGCAACCAAGAACGTGAGTACCAGCCAAGTCCCCCGCCCTTATCAGCAAGATGACACATCAGTTAATGGCTCTTTATTTGGCGTCGATCTTAATAACAACGGTATACGAGACGATTATGAGCGAATGCTACTAAAAAGTTATCAACGTTCAGAATACGTCGCGATGGGTATTTTAGCCGCTGAACGCTGGGACAAATTACTGCGTCTTTTACAGTCACAAGACACAGTAAAAACACAGTATCAGGCATTAGAACTTTTTAATGATAATATCGCAATTAATCAGTGCTATTACTCTTTACAACAAATTGACAAAACACTTGTCTCACCCGTATTGAGCTACTTCAACAATGAACAATTACTAGAAGCAAAGTACCAAGCTGAATTGTTACTGCTTGATATTATTGGTAACAAGCAAACAAGTTTTACTTTCCATCAAGAACCTTGCGAGCGATTTGCTGAATTTGCTAAGAAGTCGAAAACAACCAAATTTGCAGCCTTATAACGCACTCTGCTCATATAATGATTTTGCTTACAAATAAGCCAAGTTATCAAGTCAGTGATTTGTGGTAGTATCTCCGCTCTTACTTGTATAATACGCCAAATATTATTGGCTATCATAGAGATACATAATCTAATGAATAAACTTTTCACCTTTCTAAAAGGCATGGCTATGGGTGCTGCTGATGTTGTACCTGGTGTTTCTGGTGGCACCATTGCTTTCATCACTGGCATCTACGACACCCTGCTTGAGAGTATTCGTCGTGTTAACCCTTCTCTAATTGGTATTATTCGTAAAGATGGTATTAAAGGTGCTTATGAGCATATCAACGGTACCTTTTTGATCTGCCTATTCGGCGGTATCCTTACCAGTATCTTTACCTTAGCAAAATTCATTACTTGGATGCTTGAAACCCATCCAATTCCACTATGGTCTTTCTTCTTTGGTCTAATCATCATTTCTGTTATCCATATGTTCAAACAAGTGGATAAATGGACGATTAGCCGCTTCATTGCCATTGTTTTTGGTGCAGTGTTTGCTTATGGCATTACAGTACTTCATCCAGTTGCGATGGAACCAACACCAATTAACGTATTAATTGCAGGCGCTATTGCCATTTGTGCCATGATCCTACCAGGTATTTCAGGTAGCTTTATTTTGTTACTACTTGGTATGTACGCACCGATCCTTGCAGCAGCAAAATCATTTGATGTTGTTACACTTGGTACATTCGCAATCGGCTGTTTGGTTGGCTTATTGAGTTTCTCTCATTTCTTATCTTGGCTACTTCGTAGCTACCGAGATCTTGCTTTAACTTTTCTAACCGGTTTAATGATCGGAACATTAAGTAAAATCTGGCCATGGAAAGAAGTCGTCAGCTGGCGTGTTAACTCACACGGTGAGCAAGTACCGCTGCTTGAGCACAACTTATCACCATTTAGCTTTGAACAAGTAACAGGACACCCTGCTTTAATCACTTATGCAGTCATTGCCATGATCTTAGGTATTGCTGTGGTATGGGGATTAGAGAAGTTTGCAGCGGCAGAGCAAAAGTAATATCAAATAAACAACATCTAAAGGCAGCCAGTGAGCTGCCTTTTTTTTATCTTTAAACCCGACCTCACAAAAGTATAAAACTTGCCTACACTTATCTTTAAGCTAAACACATAATCGAATTTTACTGTTGTGCTTGTTTAAGGATAAACAAATGAAATACCAATGGATGATTCTGTCACTCGCGTTAATTGCTGGACTAACCACCAGCTATATCCTTGATAGTCGTGATCCAAACCTTTCTAGTGAGCCTGACTACCCAATCAATATATTAGAGTCTGGCGATACAGCCATTGACCTGTATAACCCTACAGATAGCAGAGTTCGTCTAGTGTATTTTGGCTACACACAATGCCCTGATGTTTGCCCGACTTCGCTTGCAGTCATGTCTGCCGCATTAAAGCAGCTACCATCAGAACAACTAGCGCAGATCTGGCCTGTTTTTATTACCTTAGATCCTGAGCGTGATGACGCCACGACAAGCGCTAATTATGCAAAACATTTCCATCCTATGATTTCAGGTATGACAGGTACCAATAAACAAACAGAAGCTTTAGTAGAAAAATATGGCGTACTAAAAATACGAACAGAGCTAAAAGATTCAGCTCTTGAATATGCGATTGATCACAATTCCTATTTTTATTTCTTATCACCAGAAGGTGAACTCATTGAGAAAATTCCACATCTTCTCAACCCTGCACCATTGGTTAATGCAATACCTGATATTATCAAACAAGTACCTAGCTCATAATTTGATCAAACGATAACAACAAAATGCACAATGATTCATAATCCAAAAAGATGGATGTCAATTTTAGTGATTAGCGGTTTTAACGTGTGTGTGAAACATCTCACAAAAATCGTTTGCATTTTCGTTCATTTATTCGCCTGTTATGTTTCATTTTTTTTTAATCGTATTTTTTTACATAACGCTGACTTATTATTTTTGTAACAGTCATAAATATGCCTCCAGCCCTTATTACAAGCGGTGTTGCGCATAGTTAGTCACAAATACAGTATGAAAATTTAATGTTAGATTTGTATATTTTTTATCCGAAAAATCATATTGAACGCGATTTTTTTGAACTTAGCCAAAAAAATTAATGAGCAATTTTAAGAAGTTATGCCATAATGAATTTGCCAACTCAAACTTTCACACTCAGTTGTAGTGGCAAAATCAATATGGAGATTTATAAAAAATGAAACGTACTGTATCTATCTTAGCTGGTGTTCTACTATCTGCATCTCTAGTAGGTTGTTCAAGCACTGACGCAGACCAAATGCAACAACTAACTAACAAAGTTGACACTCTAGCAGAGCAAGTAAGTGCACTACAAGGTCAACAAGACCAAATCGTTAGCGCAGTAAACGATTCTCGTGCAGCATCAGACGCAGCTTACCAAGAAGCAATGCGTGCTAACAAGCGTATCGACAACATTGCTGGTTCTTACACTAAGTAATTTGTCTTAGGCTAGATACTTAGAGAGATGGCTTTTATGCCATCTCTTTTTTTGTCTTGAATAAATAGCCTTTCAAACCATTCACCATACCTATTTCGCATTAATGGTTGCCATGTAATATCATGTTACTACAAACATTAATATGCCTTATTGCTTCTAACTCAATATAAAATACGGCACAAATTTAGCTTAAGATGTAATAAATTAGTCTTTTATTGCGCAGCTAAAAAACGAGCTTTATGACTTCCCTGCAGTTACTGCTTACTCATTTTTTCCGAATAACAACGCAACGATTATCAGCTTAAACGCCCATATAACAGCATTTCAATTTTGCCTAACATAATCGTATGCAATGCTCTCTACGCACTTATTAGAACATTAAGCTAGGTTGGTACGTACAAAATAAAAAGTACTTTAGAAAGCGTTTCACGTTATTGAAAGCAAAAAAAAAACGAGAGCATCAGCTCTCGTTTTAGATATCAATGAAAAAATCAGTTTAATACTACTGGAATACCAGATTGTTCATCTAATGCTTTATTTAGGACTTGGTAAGCATCATTGTCATAGTTTAGATCTTCAATTAGCTGCTTCGGTGCAGTTACCACTTTCTTCTCACCGATTTGAGACTCATCTTTTGACAATGGTGAATGCACTTCTACGATGATCTTACCATTTGGCTCTACCGAATATTTTACTGGCTGGTTGATAATACGTACTTGTGTCCCTAATGCGACATGAGGGAACAACCACTCCACATCCCATGGGTTCATACGAATACAGCCACCACTTACACGCATACCGATACCAAAATCTTTATTCGTACCGTGGATCAAATATTCACCATGACCATAAGCCAAACGCATTTTGTAATCACCAAGTGGATTATCAGGCCCCGCTGGAACAACAGCAGGAAGAATATCACCACGTGCAGCATGTTCTTTACGGATAGATGCTGGCGGAGTCCACGTTGGATTTTTCACCTTTTCATTAATTGTTGTTGTCATACTTGGCGTTTCACGCCCAACTCGACCGATACCAATAGGGAAAATATAAACTTTTGATGCATCGTCTTTGGGGAAGTAATACAAACGCAGCTCGGCGAGGTTTACAACAATGCCTTTATGAGCCACGTCAGGTAACACAACTTTGGTAGGGATCTCTAATAAACGTCCAGGAGCAGGAAGAAACGGATCAATGCCTTTGTTTGCAGACATCATACCAAGGAAACCAACATTATACTTGTTGGCGATATCAGCAAGGCTGTCTCCCTTTTGTACTTCGTAGTAATTAGGTGTACCAACGATATTACTACCATCGGTTGGTAACTGATATTCAATTGCATTTGCTGCAGATGAAACCAAGCAAGTGAGTGAAAGAAGTAATGCGCGGTACAAAACGACGTCTCCGTTAATAATTTTCTGAGTGTTGCAACAAATCAATTATTGCTGTTATAGCGAGTAAAACACTTAACTACTAACTATAAACAAATCTCTACAATCCATAGTACTTTATAAAGACCAATTCTACTAGCATAGCAATATGCAGAACATTAGCCTAATTCTGTATAGTCAATCATTTACATAGCTTAACTATACAGATAAGTGTGATTATATCTTTATAACTACGTAACTTCGAGATATGAAATTCAGTATATTGAAGTCACTTAAGGGTATTACTATACCGTTAATATGAAAAAAGAGCTGTTAGGTTACGGTTAAACCTCAACAGCTCTTCATTTTATTTCACTTTTTTTGAATAACTTACAGCGCATATTGCTGAATAAGCCCTTTCCACTCGCGTCGTTGTAATTCTAAACGCTCTTTCATCGACTTATATTGCTGCACAAACTCAAAATTATCGTAACTGTTTGCAAGTTTCTGCTTTTCTAACTCAAGTAAACGTTTCTTCGCTTGATAGTAATCTGAAATTTTGGCTATCAATGCGTTATATTCATCTTCTAAATGCGACATCCTAGCCATGCTGTTTGGCATTGAGCTTAGGTGCTGCTGAATACGAGTAAACTGCATTTTCGCTTTGGTTTTCTCAATACGATCGGCCGGCGTCACTTTTAAGTTCTTTGTCCAACCTATCCATGAGCATGATTTGATCAACCATTTCGTTGGATCAAACTGCCACCAGCAAATACCATTTCGATAATCATTCTCGAAAATATGGTGGTAATTATGGTAACCCTCACCAAAGGTTAATAATGCCAGAAATCCATTATCACGGGCGGTATTTCTATCAGTATATGGCTGAGAGCCCCAAATATGCGCCAGCGAATTAATGAAAAATGTCGTGTGATGACTTAATACCAAACGTAAAACACCGACAAGCAATAATGCGCCCCATACATCACCATGGATCAAACCAAAAGCTAATGGGAACCCTAGGTTAGTCGTAATCGCTAACGGTAAATAATACTTATGCTGCCACATCACGATGCTATCTTTTTGCAGATCTCGGCAATTATCATAATCATGATAACGGCTTGCTTGGTATGCACGAAGCATCCAACCAATATGGCTGTAGAAGAACCCTTTTTTCGCTGAATACGGATCTTTATCGTTGTTATCAACGTGACGGTGATGGATACGATGATCTGATGACCAATGCAAAATGCTATTTTGCAACGCAAATGCACCACCAATTGCAAAAATAAAACGCAAAACTGCATTCGCTTGATACGTCTTATGTGACCATAAACGATGGTAACCTGCTGTTATTGACATGCCACAAAAGCTAAATGCCAAAAACAACATCGTAATTTGTAACCAATCAAAACCATAGTGATAGGCATAAAGCGGCACCCCCACTAAAGCAACCAAGAAGGTCACACTAAATACGGCTACGTTTAACCAAATGACGGGAGGTTTTGGCTGTTGAGTTATCATCCTTATTCTTACTCTATACTCAGCGTACACATGTAAGCCAGAATATAGGTAAATTTCAGACTATCAAGTGACAAGCTGTTATTTACACTAAGGCTATTTTACTAATGTGATACCTGCCACATCATAGCGGGCAGTATTTCGCTGATAATAATGACTATTTGTCTGATAGAAGCTCGCTGGCATCGCATCTTTCAAACCTTGTTTATCCAATATTGAATGTTCAATTCGAGTCAATACGACATATTTCAGCTTTTCATCAAGCAGTTGACGTAGCCCTTCAATGGTTAAATCATCATCCCTTACCATGGCTTTCATCATTCCAACTAACACTGAAAATGGCACCAGCATATCTCTTACTAGCAATTTACGATCCACTACGCCTTGAGATTGTGTTGTCCTAATACCTGTATCAAAAATCGCCTCCCAATCAGGCTTATCGTGCTTAGTCACAGCTCCATGAGTGAAACAATAATATGCCTCAATGAATGATTTTAAATGATGATAACGCTCGGCATACACTTCCAAATATATGTGCTGTAATTCCAAATCAGCATTAAATTGGCTCACACTTGCCATAGTTTCCTCAACACTCAATAAACAATTTATTTTATACATTAAACGGCAAACAGATTTGCTAGTTCAACTACTACAACAGCACAAAAGATTATTAGCTCAATTAAATAGCATTATTTGCAAAAATTTTAACTTTTCTGTGAAAGATAATCGGTACTCGGTAGGTCTATTTACTTGTACCGATTATCAGAATTAGAAAAGGAACGCTATGTTAATTAAGAACACAAACAAGTGGGATTTGCGTGAAAGCGATGTCACGCCAGAACCTATTTACCGCCAACGACGTGATATTCTAAAGAAGTTAGGTATTGCTGCGGCTACCCTTCCGTTAGCGTCAAATGCTACAGCGGGTATTTTTGATGTGTTCAGTTCAGATGATCAAAAGAATGCTATCGATAATCGTCGCTCGTTAACCACGATAAAATCATCATTATCCGATCCAACACTCTCACTCACACCTGAGAAAAAAATTCTTCAGTACAATAATTTCTATGAGTTTGGTACCGATAAAACCGATCCAGCAGAACGCGCTAAAAACTTTATTACCAATCCTTGGCAAGTAAAAATCGATGGTTTAGTCAATAAACCACTAACGTTAGATTATGACGATCTATTCTCGTCATTTCCGTTAGAAGAGCGTATTTATCGCTTACGTTGTGTCGAAGCATGGTCAATGAATATTCCGTGGATTGGCTTTAGCCTTGCAGACATCATCAAGCGTGCCGATCCTACTAGCAAAGCCAAATATGTTGCTTTTCAAACCTTATACGATCCTAAACAAATGCCAGGACAAGCTTCACGTTCGCTAGGTGGTGGTATTGATTATCCTTATGTCGAAGGTTTACGTTTAGATGAAGCGCTTCATCCTCTAACCCTACTTTCCGTTGGCTTATATGGTAAAACCTTACCACCTCAAAACGGAGCACCACTACGTTTAGTTGTACCTTGGAAGTACGGATTTAAAAGTATTAAGTCGATTGTTCGCATTACCTTAACTGACAAACAACCACCAACTACATGGAATATCCTCGCACCGAACGAGTATGGTTTTTATGCCAATGTAAACCCTAACGTCGATCACCCTCGTTGGAGTCAAGCCAGCGAACGTTTTATCGGTGAAGGCAGCTTATTTAGTAGCCGACGTCAGCCAACGGCTATGTTCAATGGTTATAGCGATGCTGTTGCGAGTCTATACCAAGGCATGGATTTGAGAAGGAACTACTGATGACAAACACAAGCACTTATAACCGCAGGTTTAAATTAAAGCCAGTGCACATTACTTGGCTAAAAGTGGTAATTCACGCTATAAGTTTATTGTTTGTCGCTATACTGATAATACAAACATTCAATGGTGGTTTTGGTGCAGATCCTGTCAAAGGCATAGAACATTACACCGGCAAAGCTGCACTAAATACACTCTTTCTCACTCTTCTTATTAGCCCAATTGCGCGTTGGGGAAAACAAGCAACACTCGTTAAAGTGCGTAGAGTACTCGGCTTATACAGCTTCTTTTGGGCGCTACTCCATTTAAGTATTTATGTATCACTGGATTTAGGATTCGATTGGGCATTGATTGGTGAAGAAATTATCCAACGCCCGTATTTAGCTATTGGTGCTATTAGTTGGATCATATTGTTGCTTCTCACGCTGACATCAACGCAAAAGATACAAAGAAAGTTAGGGGCTCGCTGGCAACAATTACATAACTGGGTTTATGTTGCACTGTTTCTAAGCCCTATACATTATCTTTGGTCTGTGAAATCTGGTATTACTGAATCTGTTATTTATCTTATTATCGCTTGCGCCCTACTATACTGGCGAAAAGACAAACTGAAACGCTGGCTATTTAAATTGGGGACTAATAGAAATCAAAAAAACTCGATAGCTAGTTAAAAGACAACCGAATTAAACCGATTTAAGTGAATGCTTTTCACTGTCTAGTAACCTGTACCTAAATCCCAATTGGTACAGGTCTTTTTTTTGAATTCTCTGTCAAAAATTATCAAATCTTCATGTATTACATGACATTACAAAATTATATGCTACGATGAATATCTCGCATTTTGAGTATTTATTGTGTTTAGTTATCCCATGCAGGTCATTCATTTTGTTCAGTGATATTTTAGCAACCAGTGTTGAGCAACTCGCTCATGACTGTATGTTGCTATGTGAGCAACACTATCCGACCATTCATAGCCGTGGGATGCAGGAAAACCACCTCGCAAAAACACTGTGTCGTCGTATTATCACTAACGCTGCGCAAAAAAATATCCCCTTAACAGCCAAACGTATTGAAGATAGCCATTTGATCTCACAGGCGATTTATCGTCTTCAACACGGTAACACCTGTATTTGGGTGATTGCACATCATTTTGTTAGCGCCAATAAAGCAAGACGTGAAGCCTTACTCAACACCATCGCCCTATTGCAGCAAAACTTTGCCCAAGATGAGCAACATTATCTTATGATCGTTGCTGATCATTGGTTTGATCGAAGTAAAGCGAGTAAAGAAATCCCAGCTTGGTGGATAGGTGAGTTGCCAGCTAATCATCAAGACTACGCCACTGTTGGAATTAAACTTCAAGCTTGTGATGATTCATTAGCAAATAGCGTAACGCAACGCTTCAACTACTCAGGTGGAAGTATGGCATTACAGCATCCCTTTCAAAGAACAGATGATCACTCGCCTGTTTTACGTTATCTCTTCCTAACAGCAATTTATAAGATTGACTAAGTTGTAATAACCATCGAAAATGCGCCAACTTTTTGGACTGATCGACTGAATAACGTTTATTTCCTACATTATTCATCGGTTGCTAGTGCGATATTTCACTATCGCTTTACACGGAAGTCTTTATGTCTGGCTCATTAGCGCAACCTTTATCCCTACGCGACGATTCTATATTTCGCTTATTCTGGCGTTACACCCTTCCTACCATTGCAGCCATGTTGGTTACAGGCGTTTACGTTGCCGTTGATGGTATGTTCGTTGGTCACTTTATTGGTGAAGGCGGCCTTGCTGCCATTATCCTCGGTTACCCAATTGGCTCTATTCTTTATGCGCTAGGTGCATTAATTGGTATGGGTGCTTCTGCATTGGTATCAATTAAACTCGGTGAAAATAAAACAGAAGAAGCGCGAAACATTGTCGGCAATGCCTTCAGTCTTTGTTTAATAGCTTCTGTGATCTTTTGTGGCTTGGGCATTAGCTTCGGTAAAGACATTCTGCAATGGGTCGGTGCTGAAGGTAAAATTCTCACCATGGCAACAGATTACCTATTCTGGTATTTCAGCATGGGCTTCTTTGCTATTCTTTCAATGGCATTTTCATCGCTATTACGTAACGACGGACAGCCCAATCGTGTCACCTATATTATGATCTTTGGTGGTGTCCTGAATATCTTCCTTGATTGGCTACTGATTGTTGTGATCCCTTGGGGCTTAACGGGAGCAGCCATTGCGACTATGCTTTCACAAGCGGCAACCAGTGCACTGTGTTTACAGCATTTCTTTAGTGATAAATCCTCACTGCGTATTCACTGGGATAGCCTAAAGCTAAAACTTGATACCTGCCTACAAATCTTAAAACTCGGTACATCAAGCTTATTAATGTATATGTACCTTTCTGTGGTACTGATCCTGCACAACAAAGCTTTTTTGATGGTTGGTAAGCCAATTCATGTCGCAGCTTACGGCATAGTGAGTTATACAGAAGCGTTTTTCTATTTGATCTTCGAAGGCATTGCATTAGGCACTCAACCAATCACTAGCTTTAATACCGGTGCAGGATTAAAAGATCGCGTCATCAAAGCCCGTAATCTTGCCTTTGCCGTCACTCTTGCCGTTGCAGCCATTGGTATTGCTGTACTTTATAGCTTCCCAGATTATGTGGTGTATTTGTTTGCTGGTGATAATGCATTACTACAACCTGTCGCAACGAATGGCATGTTCCTTTACTTCTGGGGGTTACCATTTGAAGGCATGTTACTTGTAGGCGCGACTTACTTCCAATCGATCAACATGCCAAAAGAAGCCTCAATCTTAACTGGCGGCAAGCTATTACTGATCTCAGTTTTTATCTTTGTTTTAGCTCATCTATTTGGCGTAAACGGTGTTTGGGTAGCATTACCTATTTGTAGTTTGCTTCTAACCAGTTGGATGATTATTAAAATCAGGAAGATTTGACCGTTAGCTCGGTAGTTGGTATTTAACATCACTGCCGTTTTCTGTTGCATGATGATTATCGACAATTTTAGTGAGGAAAAAACCTAAAATAAAAATAAAAAAAACAAAAAAATTAATATAAACAACTGAATATTAAGGCTTTATATTCAATCCTTACTTATCATTCCTATTCACTTAGCATTCCCATTATTCCGCATTAATCTAGCTCTCGTTCCAAAGGCACTGGTTACTTTTCTGAATCCTTATAGTAACTGGTACTTTTGGAACATATTAAATTTTAATGATAACGAGTAAATAAGAATGAAAAAAATTCTAACGCCTGTGGCAATCCTAGTTTCAACTTTTGCAGTAACAGCTGCCCATGCTGAAGCAAAGATTGATTACTTTGCTGGTATAGATGCTGGTGTAAATTTTGGTGGCAAGCAAAGTACGAAAAATTTTGCGAATAAAAATGATAAGGAAAGCAACTATAGTCAAAAGGCTAAAGCTGCAGGAGTGTATGGTATCCATGGGGGGATGACTATTGATGATCATCATCGTGTAACTCTTGGATATAATCACAGCGAACAAAAACTAAAGGAAATAGCTAAAACTAAAGGATCAAAAGGCCATCTAGGTAGAAACGGGGTCGCAGGAGAAGAAGCCGGTGTCGATACGTTAAAGTTACAGTATGACTATGTTTACAATTTAACGAATAATATTAATCTTACAGGTGGTGCTCACTTAGGCTATCAGTGGTATGGGAAATCTAAGGAAACGGGTCGATATGCACCTAAAAATGCCGAAAAAGATAATACTGATTCTATGAATGGCATGCTTTATGGTCTACAAACAGGTATCGAATATAACCTAGACCAGTGGACATTCGGTACTGAGTTAGGTTACTCATGGAAAGATCAAAACCTTAGCGCCGTCGGAGCTAAAACTAAGAATTCTGGTGAAGGAACCTTCTTAACAAGTGTTTCTTACCACTTCTAAAAATTCATAACGATCCAGCTCTTAAGGCCATTAGAAAGGAATCTAATGGCCTCTTCCTCTAATAAATCGTAGCCCCTTTGAGGAAATTAATCGTTAACGTCAACTCTTATTATTTTCGTTTTATTTTTTTCAATGAGTGGATTTGTGATATTGCCCTATTGACTTGAGAGCAACACTTTATATTTTAAAAAGGCTTGTTGTAAAAATTTGATAATGTCCCAATATATTCACATGATCTTAGAAACTGGGTAGACAATGGCACTGAATCAGACCATGTACCTATTAATAAACTCATTGTCGCCACCGGTGAATTTAAAACGAAACGAGCATGGTCAAAATTCAGGGATTTAAATCATTACAGATGATGAACAAAGGACTAAAAACGTTTATCAGAGTCAATAGAAAACGTTTTATAACGATAATTGTAAGTTGCTAAAAGTATAATAATTAAAAGTTTGATTTAAAAAATAAAATAGGACTTA
>NZ_SSMG01000155.1 GCF_009873615.1 Photobacterium lucens | reverse complement strand
GATTCTAATATAAGGGTAAATATCGAACGTTGTTTTCGTGGTTTGTTTTTAAATTAGAATTTTATTCTTTTTATCGGTTCGTTTTTTTTATTTTCGAATCTTTTACGAGATATTATTCTGTCTGAGGGTAATGGTTGTGGTTAAGCAATCGTCTTCTAGTATGGGCAAGTTCCTATTTTTGCTCATTATCTTTATTGCTGTAGGGCAAATGACACAAACGATGTATGTGCCAGCGATCCCTGAAATGGCAACATTCTTTGGTGTTAAAGCGTCCTATTTACAAGCGGTAATGGCAGCGTATTTGATCCCATACGGTTTGTCACAGTTTGTTTATGGTCCATTATCGGATCGTATTGGTCGACGTCCTGTGATGATCTCAGGCATGGTGATTTTCCTTATTGGTACTGTGATCGCGTTAGTTGCACCTAGCTTTGAAATCTTATTATTAGCAAGCTTTATTCAAGGTATGGGTACAGGTACGAGCGGTGCTATGAGCCGTACTGTTACACGTGACTGCTACGATGGTGCAGATCTCCATAAAGTAAACAGCCTTGTGAGCATGGGGGTGATTTTCTCACCATTAATTGCTCCTGTATTAGGTGGCTATTTATCTGAGCATCTAGGTTGGGAATCGATTTATGTTTACCTATTGGTGTTTGGCGCACTTGTTACAGTGGCATTAATGCGCTCATTTGGTGAAACCTTACCCGTTGAAAATCGTCGCAATGAGCGAGTGTGGGTAAGTTATCGTCATGTGCTAACAAATCGTCGTTTCCAAGGTTATGTCGTGTGCTTAATTGCGACGTTTGCAGGGGTTGCTACCTTTGAAGCATCGGCTGGTGTATTACTGGGTAGCGTATTAAAGCTTGATCCAAGCACAGTCAGTTGGCTATTTATTCTGCCATTACCGGGTTATTTATTGGGTTCTTGGGGCTCTAATATCTTAATTAAACGCCTAGGGACTAACCGTGTTTTATTCCTTGGCATGTTTGCATTATTGGCTGGTGCAGTAACAATCATTATTCCTGGTATGGAAGGATTAGTGACCGTAACTAGCTTAATAGGTGGGGCATTTGTTTACTTCATCGGGGCCGGTGTTTTATTCCCAGCAGCGACAACATTAGCGATTCAACCGTTCCCACACCATGCTGGTACCGCTGGTGCTGTATTAGGTGGCTTACAAAACTTAGGGGCTGGTTTAGCGACATTAGCTGCTTCTGCAATGGGCGCACAAGATCAGTTTAACCTAGGTGCAGTATTGTCAGTGATGGCATTGATTGTGGTCTTTAGTTTGCTATGGATCCGTCATAGTGAACGTCAAGATAGCAGCGTATTGGCAAACTAAAACATGTTTTAAGCCAATAAACAAAAGGCGGTATCACTTTCCTTTATTAGGAAGTTGATACCGCCTTTTTTGTATCTGTGCTGTGACAATTGACACAGTGGTTATGGCTACGAGATTAGTCGCGTTTCCATAGGATGTGACAGCCTTTGTTCTCAGGATCACGGCTGATCAGCATACGAGCAAAAATGTCGTCTAGTTCGTCATTTTCTTCGTTAACAAGACCAATGATCACTTCAGCGTAAAGTTCGCCATCAACATCAAAACCTGTGTGCTCAGCCCAGTCATCACGAGTTTCAACAATTTCAGCTGCGCCGCGATCATCAAATTGAGCAGTAAATAGTAATACGTCTGCTGGCTCTAAGTCTCTCTCTTATACAGAACTCCGAGCCCAGGACACTGCAGCAATTGTGCTATTC
>NZ_SSMG01000154.1 GCF_009873615.1 Photobacterium lucens | reverse complement strand
GTATTCATGGAGGCAGCATTTGAGGATTTTAAATATGACCAAATTAACACTCAAGTTAGATACTATGTAACAAAGTATAATAATAATCCTGTTGTGATCACTCGTTCAATAGATACATTAGATACACTTGACATTGACTTAGTCATGTCTGATCCAGACAACATCCTTAGTACCAGGTTAAATCTAACGGGAGCAGTAAAACGTGCAAGCGTTGAAAATGTACGGAGTATTGTTAGAGATATAAAGTCTAGTTATCCATCTATTAAACATTTATCTGCTTATGTAAAATCGCCAATTTTAGAGGCTAATTATAGACGAATGGGATTTGAGACATCATTATATTGTAATTAAATCCAAAGAGCTAACTATCTATATCCTACCAATTATAAGCCTATAATAAAAATGAGTATTTATTATGACCAAATTTTTAAAACACTTTTTAATAATCTTAGCTTTTATTCCCTCATTATGTTTTGCCGTATACGATACATTATATCTTGAACTTGCTAAAGTTGCGGAAGAGAGTATTCATCCTATCAATCCGATAACATTAGATAGTAATAGTGATAAAATCATTTCAGACTCGCTATTTATTAGTGAGAAGGTTTCATTAGATAAATCAAACGAACAAAGTGAATCTCGAAAAATTTTAAAAAAGAAAATCAAATCTTATCTTAAAAGAAATAAAGAGCTACTCAAAAAAATCGATAATGGTGAAATAGTGATACATGATAGGGATTTGAAACTCGATACTAGACTTGATCTGACAAATAATCAACGGTTTCTTGAATCGTCATATGATGACTTTACTGAAAATATAGTAAGTAAAAATATTGATTATTATCTTACTAAT
>NZ_SSMG01000153.1 GCF_009873615.1 Photobacterium lucens | reverse complement strand
CATCATACAAACCGATAACTTGGAATTTTCACTACAAATGAATCTTCCTATTTCACTTGATTATTGATGATTAAGTTTTATTGACAGGAAAAATTATGAATTCTACGAATGAAAATTTGCTCACAACTATCAATGATAGTTTGTTAGCAATCATAGGTTCAGTTAACGGCGTACTATGGGGACACGTTCTGGTTTACTTACTCGTTGGTGTAGGTATTTATTTCTCACTCCGTTTAGGTTTCATCCAGATCCGTCAATTCCGCCATGCGATTGATGTATTAAAGAGTGGTCGTGATTTAGAAAACGGCATCAGCTCATACCAAGTTTTCTGTACTTCAATGGCTGCACGTGTGGGTACAGGTAACATGGCAGGTATTGCGGTTGCATTAAGTGTTGGTGGCCCAGGTGCGATTTTCTGGATGTGGGCAATTGCACTATTTGGTATGGCGACAGCCTTTATTGAATCAACCCTTGCGCAAGTTTACAAAGTAAAAGACGTTGATGGTCAATACCGTGGCGGCCCTGCTTACTACATGGAAAAAGGCTTAGGCAAGCGTTGGATGGGTACCCTGTTCTCAGTTTGTTTGATCATTGCTTTCGGTTTCGTTTTCAATGCTGTCCAAGCAAATACCATTACTGATGCTCTACACCACTCTTTCGGCTTTAACGAAACAACGCAAGGTATTGTGATCGTAATCTGTTCTGCATTCTTCATCATGGGTGGTCTACGCCGTGTTGCTGCTGCATCAACAAAGATTGTGCCAATCATGGCACTTGGTTACCTTGCTATTGCTATCGTGATTGTGATCATGAACATCTCTGAGCTTCCAGCTGTACTATCACTTATTGTGAAAAGTGCTTTCGGCTGGCAGGAAGCGGCAGCAGGTGGTGTGGCATTTACTATCTCTCAAGCAATGCAAACTGGTATCGCTCGTGGTTTGTTCTCAAACGAAGCGGGTATGGGTTCAGCAGCTAACGTAGCTGCAAGTGCAACACCAAACCCTAACCACCCTGCATCACAAGGTTTTGTACAAATGCTAGGTGTGTTTGTTGATACCATTGTTATCTGTACTGCGTCTGCTGCGATGATCATGCTATCTGGTGTAATGGATATGCCTAACTCAGGTCAAGGTATTAGCCTGCTTCAAACAGCACTGTCACACGAGCTAGGTAACTGGACGACTTACTTCATTGCAGCAGCGATTCTATTGTTCTGTTTCTCGTCAATCATTGCTAACTACTCATACGCTGAAACAAACATCATGTTCCTAAATGGCAACACTAAAAAAGGTCTGATGCTATTCCGTTTGTGTGTACTAGGTATGGTCATGTTCGGCTCTGTCGCTTCACTACCTGTTGTTTGGAATCTTGCAGATGCTTCTATGGGCTTAATGGCACTGGTGAACATCATTGCGTTAATCTTCCTATCTAAATTGGCTATTCGTGTCATCAAAGACTACGAACACCAGCTAAAACAAGGTAAGACACCTGAGTTTGATCGTTCTAAGTTCCCTGAATTAGAAGATCTAGAAGGTGCATGGCACCCAGAAACAATTGCTAAAGCACGCCGTGAAAACGGTAATAGTTTCGCTAAATAATTATCAGCAAAAGAACAAAGCCAGCATGGGTTAATCCTGCTGGCTTTTTTATTATCATTACTACTGATTTAGTTCAGCAACAATCACTGATGTGATGTCATTCGCTATCGGCGACATATTTGAAGGAAACACTGCAACTACCTCTCCTTTTTTATTCACCAGATACTTTTGAAAATTCCAGCCTACAGATTTACCTGATTGAATCGCTAATGTTTTATAGATCGGGTTAGCATTTTTGCCCAATACTTTCGATTTTTCCATCATGGGAAAGGTGACACCGTAATTGCTATAACACACTTTGGCTATTTGCTTTTCGGTCCCTCGATCTTGCATAAAGTCATTTGAAGGAAACCCTACTACCATCAAGCCTTGATTTTTATATTCTTGGTATAGCATTTCAAGCTGCTTGAATTGTGGTGTGAACCCACATTGACTGGCAGTATTCACAAACAGTACCACTTTGTTATTAAGCTGCTGACAAAAGTTATAGTTCTCAGTACTGTCGAGTTGCTTCATTGAGTGTTGATAAATACTGGGGCAAGTATTCGCTTTTGCTTCCAATGAGATAGCTAACATTAAAAGTAGAAAATGAAAGAGAAAAACGTGGCGAACACCGAACGGTAGAGAAAAAGAGACAGACATAATGTTTCCCTTATTTTCAGTAATATATTGATAAATACTTTACTGGCAATACGAAAAAGGGCTAAAGAAAGTTCATTTCTTTAGCCACTATTGATGGGAGTTAAACATTACATATAACCGTTTTGAAATTTCCAAGCATCACTCATCTTCTCAATAACGCAGGCAGGAAGAGGTCGATGCGCTTTAGCAGGTTGTGTTGCTATATTCCGATAGCCACACCTCTTTAATCGTAAATCAAAGGCACGATCGATTTGCATACCAGCACGGGCGAGATCCCAGCGGAAAACCCTTAGTGCTAAATATTCATGTTGTTCTAATTCACCTCCATAAGGATATTTCAGTACTTTATCGTATGCAGTTTTCGCTAAATCGAAGTTCACTTTAATCATAAGTTCCTCCTTAGCATCAGCCAGTTAACATAATATTATCGGCTATAACCAAGCTAAAACGTTACAGTGTCGCAGGCAAGCTTTTTCGCAATACAAACGACAATAAAGTGCAACTTCAAATCAATAATGTGAACTAAATCTATTATATTTGGCTTATCAACCATAAAAACGATTAAGAAAACCACAAATAACAGCGTAATTAACTTCAGCTATTTGTTTTCTTTTAAGAAAGGCTTTAATCCACCATTAAGCTGAATTACTATGCTTCATCGAATAACGCTAGGAACTGAAAAATGCAACAAATCAAAATCACCGCTAACCCGCAGATTGCCGCCATTTTTAAAACATGGGCAACCGAATGGGCAACCGAAGTTCAAGACGGCAAAAAAGACGCTGCAAACAAATTCCACACTGTTTACAACATTGCAGCTGAGTTATTCACAAAAGGCGGAGAAATTGAGATTTCTTTCATTTCAGCTCTGTTTAACGACTGTAAGCAGAAAACTGAAATGGCTGAGCAAATGGTAAATAAAATCAAGCTAAGCCTAAAAGATGATCCTGAGCGTGCAGATAAATACATCCAAAAAGTCAATACAGCAGCACAAGATGCCGCTTTCACCATGAATTATCTTGGTCAACTTCTTCTGCAATCAGCTTAATTCTTTTTATACAGCTCACTTCTTGAGCTGTATAACCTTTCTTTGCTTATATCTTTAACAAATCATCGTTAAGAAATAATAAATTCTATTTATAATATAAATATACTTGTCAGTTGTGGTTGATAGGCATACATTACGCAGCACTAATATCCCTACAGCAAATACATTACCCACTATTCTTACTTGTATCTGCTTTGCTCGCGTTCTTGCTATCAAATAATGAAAAAGTATTCTCTTCGCTTAATTTGGTCTCGTTGGTTTTCTAACGCGGCAGATATCCCCGACTCTATTCGTATCACCATTCCTATGGTGTTATCGCTTGGACTATTTTACTTTTTCGGCTTCACTGCTGCGGGTATCTCAGGGCTGATCACCGCATGGTTATTAGGCGTACAAGGGCGTGATCTGCCTTACTTAAAACGCCTACAGATTCTGTCTTTATCAACCATTTTCACTGCTGGCTCGACCTATTTAGCCTACAGCGTCTATGACAATATTTGGCTAAGCTCAGTAACGTTGTGCTCGATAGCGATCGTCTATGGCTTAATGTCTAATCAACGACCACACATTCGCTTATTTGGTTATAACTTTGGTTTCACCTACATCATGTCGATCCACTTCGCCAGTGCCGATAACCCCTTTCTGATCATTCTATTTGCGAACTTATTTGCAGCACTTAGTGTTATGTTCACATCTTTGATGTTATGGCCATTTTTCAAAGGCCGTATATTGCAATGCCATATTCAATCCGTGACAACATCACTGGCTGATTGGCTAGATACATTACGCTTAACGGACGACGAATCACTACTTGAAGAGAAAAGACAACATTTTTATCAATGCGCTCATAAAGTCGCTTATTACAGCAATTCTATTACGTCTGCCAAACGTACCGAGCAAGTGCGTATGGAATTACAACGCTCATTAGAAGTGGCGGAATATGTTATTAGCCTAGAACGTATCTTAAGTTTCAGTTTGCATGAAACAACCCGTATTCGCCTATTTGCTTGGATCGAACAAGCCGCTTTTGAATTAAAACATCAGCAACAGATCACTGCGGTTTTTGATGTTAACGAACGTAAAAACAACCAGTATATTGTTGATTTGTTGGAGCAATTAAAGCGTTGTTATAATTTTTCTAACTTTTCACCATTGGATTACAGTAAAAACATTTACTTGTTTACCTCTGATACCAAATCGTTTTTACGCAATTTCAAACGTGCATTGAATGTAAAATCGAAAGAATGGCGTCATGGGGGAAAAATTGCGCTCACCTTGGCAATCACGCAATTTTTAACGATTTTCTATAACATCCCACAAGGTTACTGGATTTCACTAACCGCTTTTATTGTGTTACTGACCTCTTCAATGGGTGTGACAAATCACCGTATGTGGCATCGCTTTTATGGTACTGCGCTAGGCGGATTATATAGCTTTGTATGCTTGTATTTCGTCCCTCATCAGCACTTGATCATACTCACCAGTATTTCGGTGTTTTTCGCCTTTACGACTTACCATAAAGAGCGTTACGACATACATGTATTCTGGTTAACATCGATGATTGTGTTTGCGATTAGTTTGCTGTCACCTGATAACACCTTGATCACCTTCTATCGTATTATCGATACCCTCTTTGGTGTCACGATTGCGTTTTCTATTAACTATTTCATTGCCCCAAGTTGGACTATGCGATGGCTTGATCAATACATTACACGCATGATGCGATCTCAGATCTTGTATGTGACAGTGCTAGATAAGCCGCTTTTTGAGCAAAAACTGAATTTGTATAAGGTGCAAGATAATTACTACACCTTAAAAAATGAAATCTTTAACCTATTAAAAGAGCCTAATTTAAGCCCTCGTACATCACAGGATTGGCGCAGTTTGCTTATCATCTTACGGCGTTTAAATGACTCATTATTATTGGCAACAAAGTTAGGGATTTATTCACAAGAAGATAGCCAATTTAGCCAGAAGTGGATTAAGCAACTGTCATGGATTGTTAAGCACTTTCCGCACCGCTATGGACAACTATTAAAGCCAGATTTAGAACAAGATGACTACGAGCACCCAACAGACATGCTCTGCTCATTAATTGAAAACGATATAAAACAGTTAGAAGGTTGGCTATTCCACCAGCAAGCCTTTGCATTAAAATAACAATAAGGGCGAGGTGTTTACTATAAACACCTCGCCCTTTTGTTTTTCAAATCGTGAATTGTCACTAATTACTTATCGCTAATCGTACTAGCTTCCACTGTACGAACTCGTTTCGTTGCTACATCGACCGATAAATAATAAAGTTGGCTGGCGTCATCATTAAATTTTTCATAACTAAATAAATAACAGCTTTGGCAATCAAATATAGGCTGGGAGTAATCGAGTTCTAAATTCGTACCATCTTTCTGATAATAGTCGCTATCTATAGCAAGCCCTACCGCTTCAAACGCCTGATCTTTATCATCATATATCGGCGCTTTGCTCACATCTTGGTTATATTGCGTTTTATTATGCTTAATGATGTGCATTTTATCATTCGTGGTGAGAATAATATTTTTCCAGCCGTCTGTTATATCGTTACCAAGTAAGACTGGACGTTGAATATTTTTCCACTTAGCGATAATTTTATCTTTATCATCAAATAGATATGCATTGCACTGTTGTTTATCGCAATATTTATCCATTTGCATCAAAATAAAGGTTTCTTGTTTTCCATTGTTATCAAGATCCGCCCGTCCTGATAAATAAGCAGGTTCATTTTCTGTAGTTTGAGGAAGCGTTTCACCTTTAGCAAGAATATATTCGGTAACTAATTGATCTAGTGTTGCCTGCTTTGGCTTGATTTTTTCTTCATAAAGCGCAAAAGCAACCAGAGCGATAACAGTCAGTACAATAGACAAAAATACAATTTGGCGTTTATCCATCATTCATCCTTATCTATAACCGTGTTACCACTCTTAGTGTAATCGCTATTTTGTATACTTGCTTTTACGGTTGTCTAATAGCTACCAAGTAATTAACCATTTAAAGACTTTTTCTCGTCAATACGTTTACGGTGCCAAATAGAATAATGGCGAAGCCCTGCCGGACCATGAGCAATAAAAACAGAAAGGATAATCACTGCAATATAAATATGTGCCTGTTGCGCAGGTAACCAAACAATTGACAGCAACATCAATAACTTCACAAACGTAAGCACGCCTTTAAGTTGGATCAACCAAAGCTTTGAACGATAAATTTCCAATGACATCATGGTGATACCACTCATCATGGCTAAGATCCACCAATTGATCCACAGTGACTTTTCTACCGCAAAAATAAACCCTGCACTTGATACGGCAACACCTAAGATGTGTAAAGCTCGAATTGTGGTTTTCGCCAAACGCTGGCACCAAAAGCGCGTTTCAGAAATAGTATAAGGCTGACCTTTATTTGGATGAGGTTGGTGATGCGCACGCGGAGAGTGAGATTTTTTATCGGTCATAATCGTTGGAATTAAGCTAAACGGTACGCAAGGATAACTGATATTGAGATAACACTAAATATTTGCCGGACGAAATGCTGTAATTTCACCATCTGCCACTAAATAACAATCCATTCCAGCCGCCTTAGCTGCTTGGCAACCTAACTCGGTATCTTCAAATACCACACAATCTTTGGCTGCAACACCTAACTTTTCAGCTGCTTGTAAAAATGTTTCAGGAAATGGTTTGTGTTGGATAACTTCATTGGCAGTCACAATTTCATCAAGTAACGGCATTAAACCTGCTGCAGTTAAGATCTCTAATGCGTGTCGGCGTTGACAACCTGTACCTATTGCCGATGGCATACCCAATGCTTTTGCTTGTTTTAAAATCTCAAAGGTTCCAGTAATGACTTCACCTTTTTGCTTAATATCATCAAAATTGCGCAATTTAGATTCAGCTAGATACACAGGATCCGCATCAAGCTGGTATTTCTCGATCAAGGCTTTGGCAGTATTGAGCGTTGGAGAACCGCCCATGGTATAGAACCAATCACGATCAACAGGAATACCGTGGGCTTCACAAGTTGTTTGCCAAGCATCAATATGTGCTGGCATTGAATCCACCAGCGTGCCATCCATATCAAAGATAACCGCTTTGTACTGACTTAAATCCATCTAACTGGCTCCCTCTTTTCTTTGCATTATGCTGCGTTACGATTTCACTTTTTGACTCTATAGCCATTAAGGAACAAGTCTACACAGCTTTCAATATAAGCTTCATTTTCTTGGCTCGTCATATCACAAGGTTGACCTAATTGAGCTAAAAAGACGATACGACCATGTAGCATTAATAATAATTGCATTGCAGCATCTTTCGCTGAAATAGAAAATGCAATTTCACCTTGTGCTTGTTTCGCCGCTAAATACTCCGCCAACATCGTAATCGTGGTTTGAGGCCCAGCAGAAACAAACACTTTCGCCAAATCCGGATGTGTATCTAACTGACGAATAGCCGTTCTGTATGTCACGATCGCTTCTTCTGAAAGTAGGATCTCTTGGAAACGTTTCGCAAACCCACACAATACCGTACGTGTATCGCGATCATCATTAAGCAAGATATGTTCGCACTGGCTTTCCATGCATTTAGCACGAATACAGGTATCAAACAGCTCATCTTTGGTTTTGAAATGGGCATATACCGTTTGCTTTGACACATTTGCTTCTACCGCAATGCTATCCATCGTTATGGCGTAGCCATGCTGGATAAACAACTTGGTGGCGGCATCTAAAATTTGTTGCCTTTTCATTTGACTTCTTGGTGTTAACACTCGATCACCTGTAAGCATTTTATTGCTAAACATTTTATAGAAAACGCTAAATCAAACTAGACAGTCCAGTTTAGTTAGTATACTTTTTAATCATATGGACTACAGAGTCTAGTTTAATATTAGGATAGCTAGCAATGCAATGGATAACCAAACCTTCTTTAGCGTTATATGTGATCGTTAGCACAGCCGTTATCAGTGGATGTGATGCGTCAGAAAAAAGCGTAGATACGGAGTCTCAACAGATACTTAGCGTTAATACGCATCAACTCAACAAGCAAGATAATTTTGCCATTGAGCGTGAATATGTTGGCTTTGTTCAAGCAGGACAGCAAGCCAAGCTAGGCTTTGAACTTAACGGTAAAATCGACACTATTTACGTTGATACGGGCGATACTGTTAAAAAAGGCGATCCACTATTAACACTAGATACCCAATTGCTAGCAACCGAGGCTGATCAGTTACGTGCGCAGCAAGCGCAAATCACGGCACAATTAGAATTAGTGAATACCAATCTTAAACGTCAGAAATCACTGAAAGCGAAAGGCTTTAGTGCCGCTTCAGACATTGATAACCTCACCAGCCAACGTAAAGAGCTACAAGCGAGTATTCGCCAACTTTCCGCCACCCTTGCAGCCAACCAATTACGATTAGCAAAATCGACCATTATTGCTCCCTATAACGGTGTGATCAGTGCTCGTCATGTTTCTCATGGTGATGTTGTTAACGCAGGAACCCCAACCGTTACCTTGTTAGCTAATAACAATAAAGAAGTCCATATCGGAATCCCAATAGATAAAGTTTCAGGCGTATTGGCTCAAAAAAACTGGACGGTGCGCATTGGTAAACATGCTTATCCGGTCAACTTATTAAATCCAGGTGCAACCGTTGGTTTAAATAACCGTACGATCAGTTTCCGTTTTTCACTGCCTGCAGATGCCAAAGTGATCAATGGTGAGCTTGCCTACCTTAATTACGATGATACCCAATCACAATCTGGCTTTTGGGTACCTTTATCAGCATTAACTGATGGTATTCGAGGCACATGGAATATCTTTGCTGTTACTGAAAATGGTGCAGGCCCTGAAGTTGAACGTCGTTCAGTACAATTACTTTATGCCGCTAATGATAAAGCCTTTATTCAAGGTGCAATTCAAGATGGCGAACACATCATTGCTAACGGATTACACCGCTTGGTACCGGGGCAAATCGTTACCATAAAGCCACAAATCCCCCCAAAGCAGAAAACGGCGATCAAGCCGACTGATGCTAACGATAACGGGGTGTAAGCATGAAACGTATTCTTTCTAATACCCGTTTATTGGTTTTAGCGGTTGCATTGTTGATTGTTAGTGGCTTATCAGCGCTATCGACCCTGCCTCGTGCTGAAGATCCGATCATTAATAACCGTAATGCCTCAATCATTACCCACTACCCTGGTGCAACAGCAGAACGTGTTGAAGCTTTAGTCACAGAGAAAATTGAAAACAAACTTCGAGAGCTCGATGAAATTAACAACATTACTTCTGTCTCACGCCCCGGTGTATCACTGGTAAGTATTGAGCTAAAAGACAGCGTTACCGATTCTGAGCCAGTTTGGTCTGATGCTAGAGATAAGCTCTCAGATGTCACGCCACAATTGCCGAAAGGTGCCTCTGTTCCTGATTTAGATAGCGATCATTCCTTTGCTTTTACTGTGATCACCGCTTTAACTTGGCAAGGGAACTCAACCACCGATCTATTAACACTTCGTCGCTACGCTATTGAGCTAGCAAATAGACTACGCACATTAAATGGCACTGAATTTGTTGATGAATATGGGCTGCCAGAAGAAGAAGTGGTAGTGAAAATTGATCCCGTTGCTGTCAGTGCGTTAGGTGGCTCAGCCATTTCTATCTCCTCTGCCATTCAAGGTGCAGATGCCAAAAATGCCGCAGGTGAGCTAGTCAACGGTCAAAACCGGTTTAGCCTTGAAATTGCAGATTCTCTCGATTCACTTGATCGGATTCGTCAAGTACCCATTACGATTGATAGTAATGGTCATCTGGTTCGTTTAGAAAATATTGCTACCATCAGCAGACAGCAAACCAATCCTGCCGCTGAAATAGCCATTATTGATGGTAAGCCAGCAGTGATTGTAGCAGCACGTATGCAGCCTCATTTACGTGTCGATCAATGGACGGAGCGTGTTAATCAATTTCTGACTCAATTTGAACACGAATTACCGAGTAATATTAAACTCAATCATATCTTTGAACAGCAAGGCTACACCCAAACACGTTTATCCGATCTAGCATCTAACCTATTACTTGGCTTTGCATTAATACTTGCTGTTCTATTCATTACCTTAGGGGTACGTTCAGCGATTATTGTTGCGCTGTCTTTGCCATTAACCTGTTTATTTACCTTAACCTTAATGCACTTTACTGGCTTACCGATGAACCAAATGTCAGTAACCGGCTTAATCGTGGCTCTGGGGATCATGGTAGATAATGCCATTGTCATGGTCGATACCATTCAGCATTATCGTCAAAAAGGGATGGAGCGTTTAGAAGCGGCATTAAAAGCTATCCATCATCTTTGGATCCCATTATTAGGCTCAACACTAACAACCGTTCTTGCCTTTGCACCTATTTTCCTTATGCCCGGCCCTGCTGGTGAGTTTGTTGGTGCTATTGCGCTTACCGTTTCATTCTCACTGATCGGCTCATACATTATCGCCCATACCTTAGTCGCAGGATTTGCTGCCCACTGGTTACCCAAGCAAAGTAACAGTCATGCATGGTATCAAACAGGGTTAACGCTACCGTGGTTAGCAAAGCAATTTGGGCGAACAGTACAAGTAGCCATTAAGCGTCCTTTACTCACATTGGGGATCATGTCGATTTTGCCATTTATCGGCATGTGGAGTGCTTCTCAACTTACCGAGCAATTCTTCCCACCTTCAGATCGTGACATGTTTGAGATTCAAGTATTTTTGCCGCCTCAAGCGAGTATTGATGCGACAAAACAAACAACGCAAAAGATTGATAAACTGCTGGCTGAACATGCAGATATCGAGAACGTCAATTGGCTTATTGGCACTAACTTCCCATCGTTTTACTACAACATGGTGGCAAGCCAGCAAGGCACACCTAACTTTGCGAATGCCATGATCAAAGCAAAAGATTTTAAAGTTGCTAATAAATTAATCCCAAAACTTCAGCAACAATTGGATCAAGACATTCCAGAGGCACAGATCTTAGTACGAAAACTAGAACAAGGCCCCCCTTTTAATGCGCCGTTAGAAGTACGTTTATACGGCAATAATCTTGATAAATTAAAAACCATTGGGGAAGATATTCGCTTACTGATGGCAAGTACGCCTAACGTTACCCATACCCGGGAAACACTGCTTTCTGGCTTACCGAAAGTACGTGTTAATGTAAACGAGCAAGCTAGCCAACTAAGCGGCTTACAACTCACAGATATTGCCAATTTATTGCAAGCTTCGTTAATTGGGATCACCAATGGCAATATCATCGAAGGTACTGAAGCCATTCCAATCCGAGTGCGTGTTGATAACAACGCTCGTGAGAATATGACCCACTTAGCAAACCTGCATATTCCAGTGATGAATAACAATAATAATGAGCAATTTTCAGGGATACCGATTTCCTCGCTTGCATCATTATCACTATCACCGACTCGAGGTGCGATCCCCCACCGCAATGGACAAAGGATCAATGTGATCGAAGGTTATTTAAAAGCAGGTGTATTACCACAAACAGCATTGAACCAATTTAAAACGAAGCTAGATAAGTACGTAGCCACATTACCTGCCGGTTATTCAGTTGAAATTGGTGGTGAATCAGCTGAGCGTAATAAATCAGTCGGTAACTTAATTGCTAACTTATCTATGGTGTTTACTTTAATGATCATGGTAGTCGTGATTTCCTTTAACTCATTTAGACTCAGTTTGATCATCTTCACCGTGGGCTTTATGGCATCAGGATTAGGCTTATTATCAGTCTGGTTATTTAACTATCCCTTCGGCTTTACCGTGATCATAGGGTTATTAGGTTTGATCGGCTTGGCTATCAATGCCGCCATTGTGATCTTGTCAGAACTAAAAGCCGATCCCAATGCGCTTAATGGAGATCACAATGCCATTCACACTGCGGTAATGAGTTGTACACGGCATATTACCTCAACCACCATTACCACTGTGGGCGGCTTTATTCCACTGATGTTAGAAGGTGGTGGTTTTTGGCCACCGTTTGCTGTCACCATCGCTGGCGGTACGGTATTAACTACCCTGCTTTCTTTCTACTTTGTGCCTGCAGCCTTTACTTTACTAATGAAACGTAAAGCGCTTAACAGTAGCCAATTACAAACAGCCTAAATCAAAGCCCAATAGTGTTCCCCTTTTAATCGGTACACCATTGGGCTTAAATATTTTGTGCCATTTTAAATAAGCTAACCAAGCCTTAACACGCTGTTCACTTTAAATTGCTCTTAAATCGAACAACTCGATTTTAGCTCTTGCTGCATTTGTTCAAAGTTAAGATTAGTAAAGTATTCTCGATTCACTTTAATACCTTGGCTGTTCAGCCAATGTTCCTTTTGAGAGCCCATACCATAGTTAATGCGATAGACCGAAAAGTTCTGGTAATGCTGTATAAACGCTAAATTTGGCGATAAATGCGAGCGTTGCTGCATTAAATTGGCATAATAATAAACTTGTCCGTCACAATTCGACACTATGTACGAACCTGATTGATTACGTACAGCAATATAGAACTTATTATTGCTAGAGGTGAATAACTGCCATTGATTAACTTTATCCGTTAACGCAATCGCAATAATTTCATCTACCGGAGTAACTTGTTCAGGCGTGACTACATTACGTTCTTTTTTATCCGCTAAGCGAATTGTTTCCTTTTCAATGACATTGACTGAAGGATTTATGCTCTTTATCTCATCGACAGAAGCTACTGGCTCCGTGTTAATAAATATTGAAACAATCACCGCAAGTAATATATTTAAAGCGATAGAAGAATAAACAACCCCGTATTTAAATCGTGATGACTTTTTTTCCTGATTATTCTCATTCGTTGCAATGGGATGAATCAGTGTTTTTGCCATTTCTTGTTTAAGTTGTTCTGTTA
>NZ_SSMG01000152.1 GCF_009873615.1 Photobacterium lucens | reverse complement strand
CACCATTTATTGAAATAAGTGTATCTAAGAACAAGAAAAGAGTGATTATGAATAGCAAGTATGTGCCATTTTAGCGGGATAAGTTGGCGAGAAAACTTGGGTCTCGTCTTAGTGGTTAGGCATGAATGTCTAGATAAATAAAAACCTACTCCAAAAATGAAGTAGGTTATGAAGGAATAACTTCAAGAAAAAAGTAGTGGCATAAATTCAGACTCTCTGGACTCCATTAAGTTCCTCTATATGCATTATTTTTGATTGTTTTTTTGTATTAATTGATTGAATTTATGATTCTATCTCTAACTTATTGAATTTATTGTGTGTTTTTTTGCTGTGTTGGAGCAAATAAAACATGCTGTATTAGGTCGCATAATGAGATAGCTTGCTTGTTAAATTTGTTATCAGATTGTAATATTTAAACGGGTGTTTAATACAGGTGAATAAAAATGGCAGGTAAAGGAGAAACCAAAGGCCGGATTTTAGATGCCGCAGAGCTATTATTTGCTGAGCATGGTTTTAATGAAACCTCATTACGAACCATTACGAGTAAAGCAGGCGTGAATCTGGCTTCGGTGAATTATCACTATGGTGATAAGAAAACATTAGTTCGAGCGGTGCTTAGTCGCTATCTCGATGTATTTATGCCTGCATTGGAAAGTGAATTAGAACGGCTATTAACCCGTGATGACTTTACGATGGAAGATGTTTTCCAATGTGGTAAATCCCCGTTAGTGAGTCTTGATAGCTATCGAACCAAAGGCGCGACTGTGTTTATGTCACTGCTCGGTAGAGGGTATACCGATGTTCAAGGACACTTACGTTGGTTCATTATTAATCGCTATAAAAGAGTGCTAACACTATTTGTGCAAGCGGTCTGTCGTGCTAACCCTTCTTTAGATCCAGAAACATTATTTTGGCGACTCCATTTCACGTTAGGCGCTGTGGTTTTTACCATGGCTTCCAGTACCGCTTTGCGTGAAATTGCTGAAAATGATTTTTCTAGTCAGGTTAAAACCGAAGATTTGATCGATCGTTTAGTGCCTTATCTTGCCGCTGGCGTAGCTGCACCGATAGAGCCAAATTTATCTCTCGTAAAACAAGTACAAAACTAAATTTAGAACGTATACCTACATGAATTAAAAAACGATAAATATAAAAAGCAAAAGGATCAGAATTATGAGCACTCTATCAGCGATGCGAAAACGTTATCTCAGCGATCCCGCCTTTAAGATGTTTAAGAAAGTGTTACCGCCACTGTCTGACACCGAGCGAGAAGCAATGGAAGCTGGGAGTGTGTGGTGGGATGGTGAATTATTTAGTGGTCAACCTGATTGGAATACACTGCTTAACTACCCTAAACCCAATCTTACCGATGAAGAGCAAGTTTTTATCGACACTAAATTAGAAACGTTGCTCGCCATGCTAAACGATTACCAAATCGTACAAGAAGACAAAGACTTACCCCCTGAAGTGTGGCAATACCTCCGTGATGAAAAGTTTTTCTCTCTTATTATTGGTAAAGAATACGGCGGATTGGATTTTTCAGCCCATGCCAATTCAACGATAGTCGCAAAAATCGCATCACGCAGTTTAAGTGCAGCGGTGTGTGTCATGGTACCTAATTCACTAGGTCCTGGTGAGTTACTCACACACTATGGAACAGATGAACAAAAAGACTATTGGCTACCTCGTTTGGCACAGGGGAAAGATATTCCTTGTTTTGCACTAACAGGGCCAGAAGCTGGATCCGATGCTGGCGGCATTCCTGATGAAGGCATTGTTTGTTATGGCGAGCATGAAGGCGAGCAAGTATTAGGGCTACGCTTAACATGGAATAAACGTTATATCACCTTAGCGCCCGTTGCTTCTGTATTAGGGCTTGCGTTTAAGATGAAAGATCCTGAGGGTTTGATTGGCGATAAGAAAGAGCTAGGTATCACCTGTGCATTAATTCCAGCAGATCACCCTGGCGTAGAAATTGGCGAGCGTCATGATCCATTGAACATGGGGTTTATGAATGGTCCAACCCGAGGTAACGATGTCTTTATTCCAATGAATTGGCTGATTGGTGGTCAAGATTATGCGGGGAAAGGCTGGCGTATGCTGGTGGAGTGTCTTTCTGCTGGGCGAGGGATTTCATTGCCAGCGTTAGGGGCGGCAATTTCACAGTTATCAGCCAAAACGACAGGGGCGTATGCCGTTGTTCGTAAACAGTTTGGAACATCAATTGGTAATTTTGAAGGGGTGGCGCAAGCATTAGGACGTATTGGCGGTTTAACATATCTGCTTGAAGCGTCACGGACGTTAACCACGACATCACTGGATTTAGGTCAAACGCCAGGCATTGTAACGGCAATTGCCAAATATCATATGACAGAAATGGCGCGAACGATCTTAAATGATGCGATGGATGTCCATGCTGGGCGTGCGATTCAGCTTGGGCCAATGAATTACCTCGGTCATCACTATTTTGGTATGCCTGTTGCGATCACTGTGGAAGGAGCGAATATTCTTACACGGAACTTAATGATTTTCGGGCAAGGTGCGACGCGTTGCCATCCTTATGTATTAGATGAAATGGAAGCGGCTGCTAATCCTGATGTAAAACAAGGCGCAGAAGAGTTTGATCGTCTGTTGGCGAAACATATCAGTTTTGCCGTGGGTAATGTTAGTAAATCATTATTGAACGCTTTCACAGGTTCTCGTTTCAATCGTGCTCCCGTCAGTGGTGAAACCGAAGTTTATTATCGACATCTATCTCGGATGGCGAAAGCGTTAGCTGTGAGTGCTGATTTTGCAATGTTGAGTTTAGGTGGTGAACTGAAACGTCGTGAGCTTGTATCTGCCCGCTTAGGTGATGTACTTAGCCATTTATATTTAGCGTCTGCGGTATTAAAACGTTATGAAGACGAAGGACGTCAACAGCAAGATTTACCTATGGTGAAATATGGAGCAGAGCACTGTTTGCACCAATGTGGAATAGCATTTAATGACGTATTTAATAACTTTCCACGCAAAGGTGTCGGACGTTTATTACGTACACTGAATTTCCCATTAGGTATTCATTATCATGCACCTGCCGATACATTAGCGATAGAAATTTCATCGTTATTAATGTCACCAGGTGCTCATCGTGAGCGATTAACTCATCTTTGCTATGTTGGTGATAAAGTCGATGATCCAGTGGCTATTATGGAGCGTGCATTTCTTGCTATGCATGAGATCAAACCTTTAGAGCGCAAACTAATGAAAGCGACACGTAGAGGTGAGATCCCACGCAAAGCTTCATTAACAGATAAGTTACAAGTTGCATTGGATGCGGGAGTTATCACAGAAGAGGATGTGAAAAAAATAGAGAATGCTGAACAGCTAAGGCAAAAGGCGATTCAAGTTGATCACTTTTGTGCAGACCATTTTAAAAAAGCTCGCATACAACCAGGAAAGGCGGCTTAGGTATCTTAGTTAATGATATATAAACCTGGAATCTCCCGTGTGCCACGTTTAACGTGGCACTTTTTTTGAGCAAAATTATTGATAACACCTCCAACCACTGCGTTTTTTACCGTTTTATGTCATAAATTTAATGCGCATTGGACGCTAACCTTTTATCCTATCGACAACTATGTAAGGGAAGTTGAAGATGATCATCAAACCTAAAACTCGTGGATTTATTTGTACAACAACGCACCCAGTGGGTTGTGAAGAGAACGTAAAAGAGCAGATTGCTTACACTAAAGCACAAGGCCCAATTGCAAATGCACCTAAGCGTGTACTTGTTGTTGGTTCATCAAGTGGTTACGGCCTATCGTCACGTATTGCAGCAGCATTTGGTGGCGGCGCAGCAACCATTGGTGTGTTCTTTGAAAAGCCAGGTACAGAGAAAAAGCCAGGTACTGCAGGTTGGTATAACTCAGCAGCATTTGACAAGTTTGCGAAAGAAGAAGGTCTTTACTCAAAAAGCTTGAATGGTGATGCTTTCTCTAACGAAGCAAAACAAAAAACCATTGATTTGATCAAAGAAGATCTTGGTCAAGTTGATATGGTTATCTACTCATTAGCATCACCAGTACGTAAATTACCTGAAACTGGTGAAGTTGTTCGTTCATGCCTAAAACCTATGGGTGAAACGTACACTGCAACAGCAGTAGATACCAATAAAGACGTATTGATCGAAGCAAGCATTGAACCTGCTACAGAGCAAGAAGTTGCTGACACAGTAACAGTTATGGGCGGTCAAGATTGGGAACTTTGGATTGATGCGCTATCAGATGCTGGCGTATTAGCTGATGGTTGTAAGACTGTGGCTTACAGCTATATCGGTACTGAAATCACATGGCCAATCTACTGGCACGGTGCGCTAGGCCAAGCGAAGATGGATCTTGATCGTGCAGCGAAAGAGCTAAACGAGAAGCTAGCAAAAACTGGCGGCTCAGCAAATGTTGCAGTACTTAAGAGCGTGGTAACACAGGCAAGTGCAGCGATTCCTGTAATGCCATTGTACATCGCAATGGTATTTAAGAAGATGCGTGAAGAAGGTGTACACGAAGGTTGTATGCAGCAAATTCTACGTATGTTCAATGATCGTCTATTTAAAGCAGACGGCACAGCAGCTGAAGTGGATGGTGAAAACCGTCTACGTCTAGATGACTGGGAACTACGTGAAGACATTCAACAGCACTGTCGCGATCTATGGCCGAACGTAACTAATGAAAACCTATTTGATGTTGCGGATTACCAGCAATACAAAGATGAGTTCTTAAAGCTGTTTGGTTTTGGTATTGAATCTGTTGATTACGATGCTGACGTAAATCCAGAAGTTAATTTTGATGTACAAGACATCTAATTAATTCTGAAATAAAAAAACCGCCTAAGCTTAGGCGGTTTTTTTGTATCAAAGGAAAGTGATTTAGGAAGACTTCTTCTCTTTATGTAGCCAACCACATTGGTTACAAATGTGAATTCTTCGAAGATAAAGCCGATGCCATAATTTTCGTTTGACCCTTGAGGTATCAAAACTTGAACACTTCTCGCACTGCATTACTTATCCTCTTCTTGCCTTAATTGAATGAAAAATAAATCATCAGTGACAATTTTGACGATAATAATGAATATGTCTATTAATGAGTGTCAAATTATTGGCGTTTCATTGGGCTACATAAAATCCTTAGAGTTGTAACAAATTTTTAATGCTCAAATTAGTCATTGAGCTTTGGTAAGTTAATGACAAATGCTGCGCCTTCTAGTTCAGATTCTTCTACATAGATCTTACCTTGGTAGCTATCTACAATCTCATGACACACAGATAAACCGATACCTTGCCCTGGATTGAGCTGATCAGAGCGTACGCCTCGTTGGAAGATAGCTTCTCGCATATCAGGTTTTACCCCAGGACCATCATCCTCAATCTTGATGGTGATATAAGCGTCAGTTTCATTAACGGTAATACGGACTTGGCTGATACAAAAACGAAATGAGTTTTCAAGCATATTGCCAAATAGCTCCATTAAATCATCTTTGTTCAGTGGCAGCATAACATCATCACTAAAATTGCAGTGAAGTTGAGCTTGCTTATCTGCATAGATCTTGCTCAACATATGGTTTAGGCTGGTCACAATCGGCATTAGTTGGCTATTGCTCTTTTGTAGTCCTTGTTGGCCGACCATTGCACGTTTTAATTGATATTGAACCAAGTCATCCATTTGGCTGATCTGTTCCATAATACGTTGATTCAATTCATGACGTTGAAGCGTTTTATCATCAAGTAATGCATTGGTTGCTGCGAGACGAGTTTTTAAGCTATGGGCTAAATCATCCATAGCATGACGGTATCGACCTTTTTGATCGCTACTAATGCGGTTTAAACGGTTAACCGCTTTGGTGACTTCTTGCAGCTCCATTGGGTAGTCATTATCCAAATTATCACGCTTGGCTTCTGCCATTTGATCGAGTTGGGCTGCTAGTTTACGTAATGGTTGGAAACCCCAATGGAAAGCAGCGATCAGAAATGCGACCGCAATTAGCACAAACAAGCCTAGATAGAAGGCTGTACGTTGGTGAAGTTTCGCTAGGGCTTTTTCGTATGAGTCTGCTGAGCGCAAGACAACGAGCTGGTAAATATTACCGTTTTCACGATCGCGACTAAGGTTATAGGCGATATAACCTTTGTCATCACCCATTTTGATCAGCGTCGGGGTAGGGATCTCTTCTGGCAAATAACGACAAACATTTTTTAAATTGGCTTTATCTGCCTCATGGGAAAGCCATGTGGTGTTATCTGCCTGATCGCAAACTACAGCAATGTAATCTGTATCGGATGGATCAAGAGAGTCTATCCACTTGTCGACATCTTTGATTAAACCTGCTCTGTTAAGCTGTGCTACGACCATTGGCATTTGGGCAACGAGCTCAGAAGAATAAGACGCCATATAGCTTTGGGAGTAGAGCTTATTAATCACCGCCGCTAGTGCGGAGGTGACTAAAGCAATAATAGCAACAGAGGTGATCAATACACGGCGTCTTAAACGAGGCTGTATAAACTGCTTCATTGTGCACTCAGTTCAAAGATATAGCCTTGACCACGAATAGTCGAAATTGGGTTATCTTGACCTATTTTGGTGAATTTCTTACGTAGACGACTAATCATCACTTCAATGGTATTAGGATCGCCTTCTTGATCTTCGTACAGCACATCTAATAGACGTTGCTTAGAGACGACCTGACGGCTATGACGCATTAAGTATTCCAATAGATCGTATTCAAACGCTGTTAATTCCAGTAGGTTTTCTTGTACGTAAACTTGCTTAGCGAGTAAATCGACACGAATATCACCAGCAGTCATCTCGGGTTTCACAAAACCAGCGCTGCGACGAACAAGAGCACTTAAACGCGCTACCATTTCTTCTTTTTGGAAAGGTTTGACAAGGTAATCATCTGCACCAGCTTCAAGCCCCGTCACTTTATCTTGCCAGTTAGAACGTGCAGTAAGAATAAGAATAGGTAAACGAAGCCCTTTTTTACGCATGTCTTTAATTAAACTAATACCGTCACGATCAGGTAAGCCGATATCGACAATAGCGATGTCATTGGGATAGTTTTCTGCAAAAAAGAGACCTTCTTCAGCAGTATTAGCACACTGAACTTGGTTGCCTAATTCACTGAGTTGAGACTTTAAGTGATGGCTAAGGATGGCATCGTCTTCGACAATAAGAATTCGCATAAATTAAAACACCCAAGGTAACTATTTGTATTTATAAGTATCTATGGTACGAAATATTGCCATTATTCGCATTATTTATCGTTGCCATAAATTGAAATTAGTGCGCTAAAGCAGAAAAGTAAGCGATGTCTAAGCTGCTTTACGTTATTAACTCAAAGGGATGATTAATAACAAATTAACGCTATGAGGGTTAGTGTAGGTATCTTGACTGAATAGGGGCTGACTCATGAGATAACTCACTTATCAGCCCCTATGATCTTGAGAGGGTTAACGATTCACGGATTACTTTAATATGATAATTAATGTACCAGCGATCGTGAGTAGTACGTTAGCAATGGCGTAAGTACCCGCATAACCTAATGCTGGGATCGTACTACGTGCGTGCGCATTAATCATGTCCATTGCTGGCGCACAGGTACGGGCACCAATGATGGCACCGAATAGCAATGCACGGTTCATTTTCAGTACATAAGCACCGAATAGGTACGCAAGTACAACAGGAATAACACTGACCATTAAACTGGTAACAAACACGGTCAAACCTATGTGTTCAATGGATGCAAATAGATTTGAACCTGCGCTTAAACCAATTCCCACCATAAAAACCATCAAACCGAGATCTTTAGTCATATTCAGCGCCCCTTGAGGAACGTATCCAAAAGTAGGGTGGTTGGCACGTAAAAAGCCTAAGGTAATACCTGCGATAAGAAGGCCTGCAGCACTACCTAAACCAAACGCAATATGACCAAACTTCATAGTGATCAAACCCAGTAGCAAGCCAATAATAAAGAAACAACAGAATGCTAATAGATCGGCAATTTGACTGTGGATCGAGATAAAACCAATGCGTTCAGCAAGACCATGTACACGGCTCTTTTCACCACTGACTTGAAGAATATCCCCTTTGTTTAGCAAGATATTATGATCCATTGGCATTTCGATCTGTGCACGTACTACACGGTTTAGGAAACAGCCGTATTCAGATAGGTTAAGCTCTGATAAGCGTTTACCTGCAATGCTGTCATTTTTAACCACAATTTCTTCTTCAATAACCCGAAGATCCAGCAAGTCGCGGTCGAATACTTCTTTACCATTACGGAAACTTGGATCAAGACGCGCATGGCTGTCGGGGTAACCTACTAACGCAATCTCATCGCCTTCTTGCAAAATCGCATCACCGTCAGGGTTCGCTAAGATACCGTTACGACGTACACGTTCGATATAGCAACCTGTTTGGCGGTAGATACCTAATTCACGTAAGTTACGGCCATCAATCCAGTTAATTAGCTCAGGGCCGACACGGTAAGCACGGATAATTGGCAAATAGACTTTGCGTTGTGCAACTTCACCAATACCACGTTCACGGGCTATCTGTTGTGATGATTCCGCAAGGTTTTGCTTTTGTAGCGTCGGCATTAATTTCGCAAGGAAGATCAAGCTAACAAGACCAACCAAGTAAGACATCGCGTAACCTACACTTAAGTTTTCTATTAACTGCTTAATAATAGTGGGATCGCTAATACCGGAAAGGCCTGTGTTTAATGCATCTTTTGCACCTACAAGCACAGGCGTTGCGGTTAAAGAGCCAGCCATCAAGCCAGTCGCTAAGCCAATATCCATATGAAGATAATGCGCCATAGTCATGGTAATAGCGATTGAAGATAGTAGAACAACCAGTGCTAGTAATAGGTAGTGTTTACCGTCCCGAAAGAAGATACCGAAAAAGTTTGGGCCGGCCTCAATACCTACACAAAAGATAAACAGCATAAAGCCGATATTTAGTGCGTCTGTATCAAAGGTAAAACCAGCATTACCGAATAAAAGTGCGGTAACTAAAACGCCGATAGAATTACCTAAGCTCATCTTTGCAAAGCGTAATTTGCCAATACTTAAACCAACGGCAAGCACAACAAAGAGTAATAAAATATCGTTTTGGTGTAGAAGCGCTGCTACATCAATGTTCACAACAGGATTTCCGACAATAAAATGGTAGTAAAAGTAGTCAAATTCTAGCTGATTTTTTCTAAGGGTTATAGCGTATATTCTAAAAAAACATTGAAAACTAGGGTTAATAACTTCTGATTTAACTTGTTTTATGAATTTAAAGAGAAAGGCTGATAAAACAGGGTACTATACGTTAAAAATACTGTTCATTTAGGTTGATAAATCGTGATAACAAAAAATAAAAAAGGCCGAACAATGTCGGCCTTTTGAAAGATAGAAACTTTCTTATTGGAACAGTAGGTTATGTTCTTTAGCGTAAGCTTCGAAATCAGTACAACCACCAATATGCTCTTGGTCAACGAAGATTTGCGGTACTGTTTCAACAGGTTTACCAACGGTTTTTTCTAGATCAGCTTTGCTGATACCTTCAGCGTGAATATCAACGTAACGGAAATTAAAATCATCACGCTCAGCTTTAATCTTTTCTGCTAATTCCTTAGCACGTACACAGAATGGGCAACCTGGGCGACCAAAAATTACTACGAACATAAAATTTCTCCTGCAAAATTATGGTAGTACTATAGCGTGAGTTTATAGATAGAGAAAGAGGGTTTTCCCTGTTAGAGCAATAGATAAAATCGATGAAAGACAGTGATAGGGGAAAAATAAAAGCCAAGCGTAATAGCTTGGCTTTTTTGTATATTTTAATATTGATGATTAGAAGTCGTAGCGAATACCTACTTGTAGTTCGTCATCTTCACCATCAATTTGGTTAAATAGGTAACCTGCGTATGTACGTAGGTTTTTATTAAATTTGTAGATACCTTCTAACACGAAGTAATCTACATCATCAGTTTTAACGCCAGCTTCTTCTGATTGCTTAAAGTTATAAGCAGCTTGAGCAATAAACTTGTTCATTTTAAAAGCAGTTGCAAGTTCGTAACCTGTTAGATCGGCGTTACCTTTTTCACCGCTTGCATAAGTAGCACCAGCGTAGAAGTTATTGAACTCGTAGCTTGCTGCTAAATTGTACTGGTTTGCATCAACGTCAGTACCGTCTTGACCGTTAACATAACCCGCACCTAACGATAGACCAAATGGGAAGGCATATTGTGCAGCAATACCGTAGCTATCTGAATCTTTCTCATCATCGTTGTTTTCAGCAATGTAGTTTGCTGAAACTGTGAAGTTGTTAAACTCGCCAGCGTATAAGAAGTTATTTTCACGCTTGTCTTTGTTGCCATCAACAAGGTCGACACCGTCACCACCAAAGGTAGCAAGGATATCAGTGTAGTCTGTTAGCATAACTTGTGCAGAATCTTGCTTACCGTATGATAAAGCACCTGCTTGAGTATCAAAGCCTGCGTATACGTAGCGACTAGTTATCGTTGTGTCTTTATCATCTGAGATCTCTGCTTCATATTTACCAAAAGCTGTTACGTCATCAGTAATTTTCGCTTTACCTTTTAGGTTGATACGCGCACGGCTCTTATCTTTAAACGCATTACCAGTACCATCATCACCTTTGTTTGCATCTGAAATATTAAAACGCGCTTCAGCTCGGCCGCCAATACTTAGTGATTTACTATCATCTTCGTAAACAGTTGCTGCGTTCGCTGTACCTGCTACGAGTGACGCTAAAATTGCTGATGCCAATACTGCTTTTTTCATTTTTATTCCCCTAGAAATAATGTAATTCGGGCTTCAATGCCTCTTGGTTGGCAGCAGATTAGTGCAGCTATGTTAAAGTTTCGTGTAAGTAAAAAGTTACTTTTATTACATATATCAATGAGATAAATGTGTGTATTTTGTGAACTGATACGTATTATGGAAAAGGCTATATTTGATAACAGGAAAACCTTGTTTTACGTCAATACCTAGATGAAGTTACTGGATAGTGTAAGTTTGAAGTAGCGAGATAAAATTAATTATTTTGTTAATAATTAATTTCATTTAAGCGTTAAGTTTCTGATTGCTTGAATAATTGCAAGATAGGGAAGGGCTGTATGTTTCAATTTATGACATCAACGAGAATTGTTTTTGGTGAAGGGGCGTTGCAGGAGTCATTGTCTCTTTTTAATCAATTTGGTTATTGCGTCTTGTTAGTTACAGGTCGTGATGATGAACGTTCAAAGCCATTAGAAACCTATTTTAAGCAACAGAACATGCGTTATCAGCGTGTTGCTATTTTGGGTGAGCCATTAATCGCGACTGTAGAAGAACTTGCCGTGATGGGGCGGAAATTTCGTCCTGATATGATCATTGGTATTGGTGGTGGTAGCGTGATTGATGTTGCTAAAGCACTGGCAGCGATGATCCCCAATCAAGGTTGTGTTTACGATTATGTTGATGTGGTGGGGCGAAATGTGCCACTTCAAGTTAAACCGTTACCCATGATTGCAATACCGACTACTGCGGGTACTGGTGCTGAAGTGAGTAAAAGTGCTGTACTTCAATCTGCACAAGAACAAGTGAAAGTGAATTTGAGTAGCTTAGAGTTATTCCCTGATCTTGCGATTATTGATCCTACATTAAGCTACGGTATGGATCCGATTATTTCAGGTTACTGTGGTTTAGATGCGTTAACTCATTTAATTGAAGCCTATGTGTGTGGAGAGCCTAATCCGTTAACTGACATGATCTGTGAAGAGGGCATACGTAGGGTTAGTGGTGCATTATTTACTGCGTGTTTAGATGATCACTTACCATCACGAAGTGACATGGCATTTGCAGCAATGCTGGGGGGAATGGCTCGCACCAATGCAAAACTTGGCGCTGCACATGGTTTAGCATCTGCACTTTCTGGTCGTTTAAAAGCACCTCATGGTTTAATTACCGCAAGGTTATCTCCTTATGTAATGAGAGAAAACGTTAATGTCGCTTTAGAGGTTGGGCGGAATGATGTATTGAGCCGTTATCGTAAAGTCGCTGTGCTGCTAACTGGCAATGATAACGCTGATATTGAGTTAGGGATTGATTGGGTTGTTACTGCTGTAGGTAAGCTTAACTTGCCATCATTATCTGAGTTCGGCTTATGTAATACGTTATTTGAAATAGTGGCAGATGATGCGCTGCGCAGTCACGCAATTAAAGGTAATCCACTACCATTAACGCAGTTACGATTAATTAATATTCTGCAGCAAGTTTGTCAGTGCCATCATAATTTAAATGAATTAAAGATGGAGTAAAAAACAAGATGTTGAACAGATGAGAGC
>NZ_SSMG01000151.1 GCF_009873615.1 Photobacterium lucens | reverse complement strand
TAAAAACATAAAGATAAGAAAAACAATCAATGATGTAATCGATTGCCAGCTCTTATAATCAAATGCAAATAAACCAATCAAAAACGGTAGTGTATAGTTAATCATATCTCCACGAACATGCTCAACCTTACTAACTTTAACGCTTCTCCCCCCTTCTGGTTTTTTTAAAAGCTTCCTCATAATAAAACCAGTTGCTAACGTACAAACAGAAGATAGAAGCAAAAAGCTAGTTGCCCACATACTTACATTACTCTCCCATCCCCAAATCCCAATTGGAATTCCAATATTATTAGAACCAACATCTCTAATATATAAGATTAGAAATAAAGGATAATAAGAAGAAATAAACATGATTAACTCAACCCATGCTTTAATTCCTGTATCTTTCGGATTGTGAGTAATCATTTAGTTTCCCACTAATAAAAACACGATTATATTGTACCTCATTTTTCCTTTATAACATTGATCTATAT
>NZ_SSMG01000150.1 GCF_009873615.1 Photobacterium lucens | reverse complement strand
ACAATACTCACCCCACTACGGTTATACGATGAATAAATACGTATCAATCAGTAGATAATTAATAAAAACAACAAAACTAATTTCGTGAAACAACGAAATAACCAAGGTGGGTATTTATGTTAAATCTTGCAATATCGGTTATCCCTATTTTGCTTTTAATTTGGATGATGACGAAAAGGAACGCGTTGCCATCTCATGTTGCACTGCCAGTAACAGCATTACTAATTGGCTTTTTACAGCTTGTCTATTTTGGAACAAGCAGTCAGTTACTTGCAGCCAATATTATTTCAGGTGCGTTATCAGCACTGACACCAATTTCGATTATTGCAGGTGCCATTTTACTAAACCGTACCCTGAATGTATCAGGTGCTGAAGATGTGATCCGTCAATGGCTTGAAGGGATCAGTAAAAACCAAGTGGGTCAACTTATGATCATCGGTTGGGCATTTGCTTTCATGATTGAAGGTGCATCTGGTTTCGGTACACCTGCTGCCATTGCAGCGCCAATCTTAGTAGGTCTTGGTTTCAATCCATTACGTGTCGCTATGCTTGCACTGGTTATGAATTCTGTTCCAGTCTCTTTTGGTGCAGTAGGTACACCGACATGGTTTGGTTTAGGTAACTTAGGTTTGCCTGACGCAGAGTTATTAGATGTGGGTCGTCTATCTGCAATCATGCATACCGCAGCAGGTATCATTATTCCTGTTATTGCATTGAAGTTTGTTGTGAGCTGGAAGCAAATCAAGCGCAACTTTGTCTTCATCCAACTGAGTATTTGGTCATGTACTATACCTTATGTATGGCTAGCCCAGTGGAACTATGAATTTCCAGCACTGATCGGTGGTGCGATTGGTTTAACACTGTCGATTTTACTGGCGCGTTACAACATTGGTTTAGAAAAACAAACCGTATCAGAAGAACAAAACAAAGCAACAACACTGCCTTTCAATGTTGTGTTTAAAGCGATGGCACCAACCCTGTTGTTGATTCTGATCCTAATCGTAACACGCATTAAACAGCTGGGCTTAAAAGGCATGCTAAATGATGCAACGCCACTGCTACACCTAAACTTAGGGTTTGCAGATTTACATCTAAGCCAAGCGTTAATTATTAAATTAAGCAATATTTTAGGAACGGATACGTCATGGGCTTACAAAACATTGTATGTACCTGCATTGATTCCGTTTTTTGTGGTTGTGCTAATTTCTATTCCTCTGTTAAAGATGAATAAGACGCAGGTAAAACAAGTCGTTAGTGACACAGCATCACGAATAAAAACACCTTTTATCGCTCTTGTCGGTGCGTTAATCATGGTGAAATTTATGATGATTGGTGGTGAACATTCACCAATCATGACAACAGGTAATGCGTTTGCTGATCTGATGGGCAAAAACTGGCAATACTGTGCTGCTTACTTAGGTGCACTAGGTGCGTTTTTCTCAGGCTCAGCAACGGTTTCAAACCTGACATTTGGCGCAATTCAACAAAGCATTGCCCACAATGTTGGCTTACCTGAAAACACGATTTTAGCCATGCAGTCTGTTGGTGGTGCAATGGGTAACATGGTGTGTATTAACAATATTATTGCTGTATCAACCATCCTTGGTATTGCAAATAAAGAAGGCTACATCATTAAACGTACAGTGATCCCTATGGTGCTATACGGTGTGATTGCAGCTGTTGTCAGTATTTTTATCTAAACGTCCCTACAACGTGAAGATAATGGATAGGCTTATCTGCGGATAAGCCTATCGCTAATGTGAACAATTAGGCGGTATCCCGCCACTGGAGCAATGAGATGAAGGTAAACTTTTTTGTCACCTGCCTAGGCGATACAGTGAAGGCTGAAGTTGCCAAAAAAACAGTAGGTTTACTAGAGCAACTTGGCTGTGAAGTGATCTTCCCCGAGCGTCAAGGTTGTTGTGGTCAGCCTGCGTTAAATAGTGGCTACATTGAAAAAAGTAAGCCGGCAATGAAAAACATGATCGAAGCATTTGAGATCAACGACTTCCCTATCGTAACACCTGCAGGTTCTTGTGCTGCTGCGGTTAAGAAATACCCAGAGTACTTAGCTGATGAACCTGAGTGGGCTGAGCGTGCGAAGAAAGTTGCTGATCGCCTATTTGAATTGACTCAGTTTGTTGTTCGCCAACTTGGTGTTGAAAATGTAGGTGCTCGTCTTGAAGGTAAAGGTGTTTACCACCCTTCTTGTAGCTTGATCCGTAAGCTTGGTGTACGTGAAGAGCCGCTTATTCTACTAAACAACGTTGAAGGTCTTGAGCTTCTTCCAATTGAAAACCAAGAAACTTGTTGTGGTTTCGGTGGTACGTTCTCTGTGAAGATGTCTGAAATTTCTGGTGAGATGGTGACTGAAAAAGTACGTCATATCAAAGCTGCTGAACCTGACTTCTTAATTGGTGCTGATATCAGCTGTTTACTAAACATTGGTGGTCGCATTAGCCGTGAAGGTCAACCAATCAAAGTGATGCACATTGTTGATGTGCTGATGAGTCGTTAAGAGGTCATTATTATGTCAATGAAAACAAGCAACCAGAAATTTAAAGATCGTATTCATGTAAAAATGAAAGACGAATCTATGCGCGCTGCTGTTGCTAACGCGCAAGAGCGCATGTTCAAAAACCGTGCTATCGCTGCTGAAAAACTAGGTAACTGGGAAGAATGGCGTGAAATGGGCATGGATATCCGTAACCATGTGCTTGAAAATCTAGATTACTACCTACAACAACTTAGCGACAACGTTGAAAAGAACGGTGGTCACGTTTACTTCGCAGCAACAGCTGAAGATGCAACGAACTACATCGAAAAAATCATTCAACAAAAGAATGCGAAAAAAGTTGTTAAATCTAAATCTATGGTGACCGAAGAAATCGGCATGAACCATGTGATCCAACGTAACAACTGTGAAGTGATTGAAACCGACCTTGGTGAATATATTCTTCAAGTCGATGATTGTGATGCACCTTCACACATCGTTGTACCAGCACTTCACAAAAACCGTACGCAAATTCGTGACGTATTCAACAAGAAGCTAGGTTACGAAGGCTCATCAGATCCTGAAGAAATGACGCGTTTTGTGCGTAAGCATATCCGTCATGACTTCCTAGAAGCTGAAATTGGTATCACTGGCTGTAACTTTGCCATTGCAGAATCTGGCACAGTAACCCTTGTGACTAACGAAGGTAACGCACGTCTTGCAACCAGCCTACCTAAAACACATATCGCTGTAATGGGTATGGAACGTATTGTTCCTACTTTTGAAGAGTTCGATATCGTAGCAAGCCTGCTATGTCGCAGTGCTGTTGGTCTACCGCTAACAGGTTATGTAACCGCATTAACAGGACCACGTGAAGCAGGTAACTGTGATGGTCCTGAAGAGTTCCACCTTGTTATTGTAGATAACGGTCGCTCTAAGATCCTAGGCTCTGAATTCCGTTCAATCCTACGTTGTGTACGTTGTGCTGCATGTGTAAACACCTGCCCTGCTTACCGTCACATTGGTGGTCAGTCTTACGGTTCAATCTACTCTGGTCCTATTGGTGCCGTTCTGTCTCCACTACTTGGCGGCTACGAAGATTTCAAAGATCTTCCAAACGCATGTAGCTTATGTCGTGCTTGTCATGATGTATGCCCAGTGAAGATCCCACTATCAGATCTTCTTCTTAAACACCGTCGCATTATGGGTGAAGAGAAAATCACAGATCCAATGGAACGCGCTTCTGTTAGTGGTTTTAGCTTTGTTAACGCACACCCTGCACTATGGGATAAGACAGTTAAGATCGGTGCAATTGTTGCAGGTAAGCTAATTAAAGATGGTCAACTACCATTTAAAGTTGGTCTGCTAAACGCATGGACACAAACTCGTGATTTACCAACACCTTCAGGTGAATCATTCCGTAGCTGGTTTAAGAACAAGAATAAGTAATTAAGGAGCTTTCCGTATGTCATCTCAAAATGAGCAACGCATCTATAATCGCGATAGTTTCCTTAATAACATCGCAAAACAACTAGGCCGTGATCGCATTACCACACCTGTGGAGCGTCCAAACCTAAAATATAACTGCCACAAAGAAGTATTTGCAGGTAAATCTCAAGATGAACTTAAAGACATCTTGGTAGAATACACAGAGTCTTCTTTAGGTGCGAAAGCCGTTGTTACGACTAAAGCGCAACTAACTGACGCGCTACGTGATGTTTGTTTCAAATACTGCAGCGCAGACGAAACGGAAATCAAACCTGTTGGTGAAACCATTTTCACTGCAGATGAACGTCTTCTGAATATGATTGATCCAAAAGATCTTAGTGCAGACCAACACGGTGTTTACATTTGGGATCACTCAGCAGGTTATGAAGCGAACATCACTGTTGCAGAGCGTGCGAAAGTAGGTGTTGTATTTGCAGAACAAGCATTAGCAGAATCAGGCACTATGGTGCTTTACAGCAACCCAGCGCAAGGTCGTGCAGTTAGCCTATTACCAGAGGCATCAGTATTTGTTGTGCCAAAGAGCAGCATCGTTGCTCGTCTAACACAAGCGACTGAAATTCTTCATCAAAAAGCATTGAATGGCGAACGTATGCCATCATGTGTTAACTTTATTTCAGGTCCTAGCTCGACAGCTGATATCGAGCTGATCAAGGTTGTTGGTGTGCATGGGCCCGTCTTTGCCACCTACATCATTATTGATGATATGTAAGCCTACCTATCACCAATAGTGATAAACAGCTAGCAGGAAGTTAGCGGTTAAGCACACTACGGGAATAAGAACAACGCAGCTATCGGGGCTGCGTTTTTTTATTCAAGTTCCACATCCCCTCTTTGACTCTCTGCCAAATCACGCTTGTTGAATATAGCGCCATAATGTGAGTTAGGTATATAATCCTTGCCTCTTAGGCTTTGTATGGGATAAAGAATGCCAGCTATCGACGATCTCGTTTTATTCACTCAAGTCATTGAACATGGATCATTCAGCAAAGTGGCTGAACTCAATAACGTGACTAAATCGGTTGTTAGTAAACGCATTAGTAAACTTGAGACAGAATTAGGTTTACAGTTAATTTACCGCACCACCCGTAAATTAACCCTCACTGAACCCGGTGAAGTCCTCTATCATCGTGCAAAAAGCATCAACCAGGTTGCTCAAGCCGCTTTTGATTCAGTAACCGGTTATAGCGAAGCCTTATCTGGCAAAGTTCGCATGTCTGTTCCAACCATTTCAGGTGAATTAGTTCTCGCTAAAGCCGTGGCTGAATTTTGCCAAAAGCATCCGGGACTATCGGTAGACATGTCACTTGATAATCACTTTGTCGATCTTGTGGCTGACAATTATGATTTGGTGATCCGTACTGGTTATCTAGAAGATTCCAGCCTGATTGCCCGCCATATATTTAATTCTCGTTGGGTGATCTGTGCCTCTCCTGCTTACATTGAGCATTACGGCAAGCCAGAAAAACCTAAAGATTTATTAAGTCATAATTGCCTAGGCTACAACCCACAAAGCACAGGCCCTTTTGACTGGCAATTTCTCAAGCAAAACAAAGTTTATACTCAGAAAGTGAGTGGTAATTTCTCATCTGACAATGCGGCTGCATTAAAGAAAGTTGTGCTTGCAGGTAACGGTATAGCCTATCTACCTAATTGCTTAATTTATGATGAAATACAACGTGGTGATTTGGTGGAATTACTGCCAACCCATGCAGGTAAAGTGGTCGGCATTTATGCGGTATACCCTTATACCAGAAAGCCAGCTAAACGCATTCAAGCCCTGATAGAACACATTCGTGAAAGCTATATGGAAATTAAAGAGAAATTTTAATTTCCATATAAATCATTAGGTTAGCCATCAACCAGCTTCATCAATAAATGCCCGTCATACATTGCTTGTTTCACTAAAGCGGCGCCGGGCATGGTTGCTTGGGTATAAAAACAGCTTTGTTCAATTTCTAAATCACGGAAATACACAGGCAAAGTTTGTGAGCGAATTCGCTCCATGATCGCAGGATATAACACCGATTTCGCGCGGTTAAATTCACCACCAATCAAAATACGTTGGGGATTAAACAAATTCACCATGATCGCAATGGCTTGACCTAAATTGTGTCCAAGCTCAATGATGATCTGTCTTGCTAAACTATCACCTTCTACGGCTGCATCACACACAGCTTCAATGGTAAGCGGCATATTACTCAGCATAGATTCGTGTCCGGCATCGAGCTGTGTTTTCACTTGCTCTAAGATCGCTTGCAAACTTGCGACTGTTTCTAAACAACCGTGATTACCACAGAAACAACGCTTACCATAAGGCTTAATTTGAATATGCCCAAGCTCACCAACGTTACCTGTTTTGCCTTGAAGGACATTATCATCGAGTACAATCCCAGCCCCAACACCGTGATGGATCGAGACTAAAATCGAGTTCGCAATACCACGAGAGTTACCAAAAAGCTTCTCAGCTAATGCCCATGAGCGAGTATCGTTACCAATAAAAACAGGCAGCCCTGTTTCTTGATGAATGATCTCGCCAAGCGGAAGATTGGAAACGTTATAATGCGGCATTTGCAGTACCACACCATCACTTGAATTCACTAATCCAGGTAGTGAAACTGCGATAGCCGTAATACGATCGAGCTCGCTTACATGATTAGCAAAAAAGACATTAATTTCCTGTAATAGCTTTTCAACCACATCAACCTGATGCAATTGCTCAATGTCTTGACGCTCTTCAACAAGGATTTCACCACCGAGAGCGTGTAAAGCAATCGTCAAGTAACCACGCCCTAAGCGAATCGATAAAAATTGCCAACCTTCATTAGCTGGCACAAGCCCAATGGCTGGGCGTCCACGGCTACTTGATTCTTGGAATTGAGTTTCTTTAATTAAATGCGCATCAATCAGTTCACGAGTGATCTTAGTAATACTCGCAGGGGCAAGCTGACTACGTTTTGATAATTCAATGCGAGAAATCGGGCCGTACAAATCAATCAGTTTGTATACGCTCCCAGCATTATTTCTTTTAATATGATCGATATGGCCTGGCTGAGCGACGTACATGTCGATACTCCTGAAAAATCAGCTATAAAACCTTCGTAAGTTAATTTTTTTACTTTGCGAAGTAATTGTGAAGCCTCTTGTCTTCAGTACGTGACAGGTATCACTATCAATGACTAAAGACATTGAGTTTCGCTTCTGCGATAATGGCAAAACGGCTTTTTTGCCAACCATTTTTATTCAATTAGCGGATTTATTTCACGCAGTAACCTTTCTTTACAGCCAAGCTGTTTCACAATAAGAAATAGGCTGTTTGCGTGAAAATAAGAGGTTCAACGTGTACAAAATTAACGAAGTATTCGAGACAATTCAGGGTGAAGGTGTATTTACTGGCGTACCTGCTATTTTTGTTCGATTACAAGTCTGCCCTGTCGGTTGTTCATGGTGTGATACCAAACAAACATGGACAGCAGAGCCACAAGACTTAGCATCTTTAGAACAAATCATGGCAAAAACTGAAGATTCTCCACTTTGGACTCAGCTTGACGCTAATGGTGTTGTGCAACTACTGATTGATCAAAAGTACACAGCAAAGCATGTTGTTATCACAGGTGGTGAGCCATGCATTTACGATCTTCGTCCCCTAACTGAAGCACTAGAAACAGCCGGTTTTAATTGCCAGATTGAAACCAGTGGTACTTCTGAGATCCAAACCAGTGATAACACTTGGGTAACGGTATCGCCAAAAATCAACATGAAAGCCAAGCTACCTGTGCTTGCTTCTGCCCTAGAGCGTGCTAACGAGATCAAACACCCTGTCGGCACGAGTAAAGATATCGAGCAACTTGACGCTTTATTAGAGGGCAAGAGCCTTAAATCAGACGTCACAATTGCACTACAACCTATCAGCCAAAAACCACGCGCAACTGAGCTTTGCATCGAAACTTGTATTGCTCGTAATTGGCGTTTATCAATTCAGACACACAAATACTTAGCTATTGCTTAAACTGCTGTTGCCTGAAGTGATTTATAAAAAATTCAGCTAAGACGTCCTAGATATATATTTTCCAATACAAAGCTAGGACGACTTAAAGCAAATGACCGATAATTAACCAATCATTTGCTGAAATTACCGCTTTCTTTCATCAATTTATCATTTGATTGATATCAATACTTGATGCTTGTCGTAAGAAAGGTAATATGACTAACACTTAGATATCTTTAAGCACGAGATACTTTAATTCCGAAGTCAGTGCCTAAACGGAGAATGATTTAAACATGACTTACGCGCCTGTAACAGACGTATTAAGCGGCAAACTAGCGGTAGACAGTGAAGTTACTGTTCGCGGTTGGGTTCGCTCACGTCGTGATTCCAAAGCTGGGATCTCTTTCCTTGCCATTTATGACGGCTCTTGTTTCGACCCGATTCAGGCCGTGGTCCCTAATGAGTTAAATAATTACCAGGATGAAGTGCTTAAGCTTACAACTGGTTGCTCTGTTGAGGTTACCGGTACAATCGTAGCATCTCCTGCTCAAGGTCAAGATTTTGAACTAGCAGCAACCAACGTTAAAGTAGTTGGTTGGGTTGAAGATGCAGAATCTTACCCAATGGCGAAAACACGCCACTCAATTGAGTACTTACGTGAAGTTGCACACCTTCGTCCACGTACTAACGTGATCGGTGCTGTTGCACGTGTTCGTAACTGTCTATCTCAAGCGATCCACCGTTTCTACCACGAGCAAGGCTTCTTCTGGATGTCTGCACCACTTATCACAGCATCTGACTGTGAAGGTGCGGGTGAAATGTTCCGTGTATCTACGCTAGACATGGCTAACCTGCCAATGACTGACAAAGGCGAAGTAGACTTTGACAAAGATTTCTTTGGTAAAGAGACTTTCCTAACAGTATCTGGTCAGCTAAACGCTGAAGCTTACGCTTGTGCACTAAGCAAGGTTTACACTTTCGGCCCTACTTTCCGTGCTGAAAACTCAAACACAAGCCGTCACCTAGCTGAATTCTGGATGGTTGAGCCTGAAGTTGCGTTCGCAGAACTTGACGATGTAGCGAAACTTGCTGAAGACATGCTGAAGTACGTATTTAAAGCAGTACTTGAAGAGCGTCGTGACGACCTTGAGTTCTTTGCTCAACGTATCGACAAAGACGCAATTTCTCGCCTAGAGAAGTTCGTAACATCTGACTTTGCGCAAGTTGATTACACTGATGCAATTAAGATCCTTCAAGACTCAGGCCGCAAGTTCGAGTTCGATGTTGAGTGGGGCATTGATATGTCTTCTGAGCACGAGCGTTACCTTGCAGAAGAGCACTTCAAAGCACCTGTAATCGTTAAGAACTACCCGAAAGACATCAAAGCATTCTACATGCGCTTGAATGACGACGGTAAGACAGTAGCAGCAATGGACGTACTCGCACCGGGTATCGGTGAAATCATCGGTGGTTCTCAGCGTGAAGAGCGTTTAGACATCCTTGATGCACGTATGGTTGAAATGGGTCTAGATCCTGAGCACATGGGCTGGTACCGCGACCTACGTCGTTACGGCAGTGTTCCACACGCTGGTTTCGGTCTAGGCTTCGAGCGTCTAGTTTCTTACGTAACAGGCATGGGTAACGTACGTGACGTGATCCCATTCCCACGTACTCCACGTTCTGCAAACTTCTAATCCTTAGGTTTAGACTGAACGTAAAAGGCTGCCAATTGGCAGCCTTTTTTATGACTTATCACTGGGTAGCGATAATATTAATTAAACGTTGGCTATAACATTTAATCAATTATCAAAGTTTAGATCTTTGAACGGAACCGGTTTGGAATAATAATAGCCCTGAATATAGTCGATATTGTGTTTACGTAGGAAATCAACTTGTTGTTGGGTTTCCACCCCTTCTGCCACAATATCAATACCTAAACGCTTTGCCATCATGATAATCGAATTTAGTACTTCTACTTTCACATCATCGACACCAATAACATCAATGAACATTTTATCGATCTTCACCCCATCGAGATTGAAGTCCATAAAGTAGCTAAAACCACCATAACCTGTACCAGCATCATCTAGTTTTACTTGATAGCCTTGGTCTTGTAATCGACGAATATTGGCCTTAGCCATTGCCAAATTATCAAAATGCTGACGCTCTGTGATCTCAAAAGATGGAATAAACCGCTTCTCGTCTTTCAATTTGTCGATCAATAAATTAATAAATGATTTATTCTCGATTTGGTGTGCCGTTAGGTTAAAAGCACAAAAGATTACTTTCTTATTATTACTTGCGTATTGTTTGAAATCCGATTGCACTTTTTGAATTAACTTAAGCGTAATTTCATCAATAACCGCCATTTTTTCAGCGACTTCAATAAAGTATGCAGGTAGCAATAAACTACCGTCACTTAGCTTCCAACGCACCAACACTTCAAGCCCTTGCATCTCATCATCAAGTGACATAATCGGTTGATAATAAGGGATAAATTCGTTTTTCTTACATCCAGCTATCAGCATTTTTTGTAAGTCATGTCGAGTATTGTAATAGTAGATAATACCCGTACAAATCAGGCTAAAAAGCAAGAAATATACTAGCCAATAATAATAAATATTCCTCCCACCTAATTTATGCTGCAGAGAACGATCGACAATTATCACACCGTTAATATTGCCTAACTTACCGTGGACAGCAAACCACGTCGTTGGCTTTAGTTCATCCTCATGGTGTTCAAACTCATATTCATAGTGAAATGATAAACACGTCTGGCAGAAGTAAGAGAAAAAATTAGCAAAGTCTGATTTATTTGTATCAACTAAAAACGTTTTATTATTAACGTTAATC
>NZ_SSMG01000149.1 GCF_009873615.1 Photobacterium lucens | reverse complement strand
GAACCATTCTGTTTAGAAAGATTAGTTTAATCAAAAATGTATAACTTTTGTTCAGTTACTGAACTTTGTTTAAATGATGAGATCAAAAGCCATTGCCGATTTACTTTTCTCGAAGAATTTATCAGCAAATAAAGCCTAGAGTGCTATGGCTGAGCATGAGTTATTGGTACTCTATAGGGATATAACCCCAAGCGATTTTGGGTACTCCGATCCCAAGGCGGATTGGACTTTTTCTATTTTAGCGGCACATTTTTACGCGGCTATATTCAGTATTACACCCATATAAGAATATGGAAAAGTTGGTGAGATAATGCAATTAAGTGCCAGTTGGCTAGCACAGTGGTTAGTGCAGGGTGATTATTACAGTATTGCTTTGGATGACAACTCCTTGGTATTAGATAGCCAAGTGGGTTCTGAAGTGATCTCATTCGATGATTGGGATGGCTCAATTGAAATTCACCGCGGCGTATTATGGGGAGCGTTAGAGCTTACCTCTTCCGATCAACAATATTGTTGGACTGTTCATGGCTTGCCATGGGGTGAATGTAAACCGTTTGCAGCTTTCCTTATCCGAACTTATCAAGATTGGGCGAGAAATCGTGTCGATAAACTTGATTCAGTACTGCCTGAAATTCTCCAGCGTATTGGCAAGTTCTCATCGCAACCGGGGTATTTACGTAGTTCTGAACATGAATCTTTACATCAGTTTTTACATCAATCTCTGGCAGAAACGGATTTAACGCCCGAGCTTGCTGCCTCATTCCGTCCTCGTAGTTTTGAAAAAATCTCACCTTGGTTAGAAGAACATCAAGATTGGGTTGAAGAGCACAATACGAAGTGGATTCAACAACAATCTGAGAAGTGGGGCTCATGGTTTGATAGTTTTGAAAGCTCACCATTAAATGACTCACAACGTGAAGCAGCGTTAATTAACGAAGATCACAACCTTGTATTAGCAGGTGCAGGTACAGGTAAAACAAGTGTATTAGTGGCACGTGCAGGTTACTTGATTGCGAGTCAGCAAGCGGTACCTGAAGATATTCTAATGTTGGCTTTCGGTCGTAAAGCAGCAGAAGAGATGTCTGAGCGTATGCGTGAGAAAGTCAGCGATCGCGTTAAAGTGGCGACTTTCCACAGCTTAGGTTCGCAGATCATTACCGAAGTTGAAGGTGAAAAGCCAAACGTTGCTGCGGTTACTCTTGATCCTCGTGTTCGTGCTGCTTGGATTGCACGTATGCTGATTGAGCAGTGGAACAAAACGGAATCAGCGAAGAAGTGGCAGCGTCACTTAACGCAATGGCGTGTTCCGGGTTTCAGTAAAGAAAACTCAATGGAGCAGCAGGCTGAGAACGAGCAGTTACAAGCTTGGGTTTGGCGTCATATCGAGTTGCTTGGTCAATCAAGTCTTGGTAAAGAAGCGCTTATCGAAGAGATCCAAAATAACAATAACCCTGCGATGCGTCCTCGTATGAAGAGTGAGCTGGAGTTATTGTGGCCGTGTTATCAAGCATACCTTCAGCACTTAAAAGTGAAGAAGCAAATTGATTTTAACTGCATGATTGATGTGGCAACCAAGTATGTGAAAGAAGGTAAGTTTACTTCACCTTGGCGCTTTATCATGGTTGATGAATACCAAGATATTTCACCGCAGCGTTTAGCACTAATTGAAGCGTTATGTGAGCAGCAAGTCGCAGGTCAATCAACTCCAACGCTGTTTGCTGTAGGCGATGATTGGCAGGCAATTTACCGTTTTGCGGGAGCCGATGTTAATCTAACAACAGATTTTGAAGGTCGTTTTGGTTCATCTCATATTACTGAGTTATCAACGACATATCGCTTTAATAGCATGATTGGCGAAGTGGCAAACTTGTTTATTCAACAAAACCCAAGCCAAATCAAAAAGGATCTCACTAGTTTTACTAAACAAAGTAAGAAAGCGGTAACCTTGTTAGATAGCGACTTAATGCTGCAAGATCTAACACGTTTAGCCAAACTTTATGAAAATAAAGAAACAAGCGTGTTGATCTTAGGTCGTAATAATAAACAGCGACCAGCGAAGTTTGATGAATGGCAAGCACAATGGCCGCAATTGAACTTGGAATACATGACGTGTCATGCAAGTAAAGGTCGTGAAGCGGATTATGTGTTCATTGTTGATGTGAACAAAGGTATTTTCCCATCACCTGATCGTGAAACGGGCTTGGCGGCAGTGATGCAGCCACGTACTGAGAACTACACTGATGCAGAAGAGCGTCGTTTGTTCTATGTTGCCTTAACGCGTGCTCGTAAACATGTTTGGGTTTGTGCAAATTCACACAATACTTCTTCGTTTATCAATGAATTAATTGATGATAAGTATCCAGTGAATAACAAGATAAAACGTTACAAATAATATAAAGCCGACCATGTGATGTGACCCCATAAAGTTGGACATTTCGGTTAAGCGGCTTGTAAGGCCTGATTTCGATATTCAATCGGAGT
>NZ_SSMG01000016.1 GCF_009873615.1 Photobacterium lucens | reverse complement strand
TAATAGCAATCTATTAAGAATGCAAAATAAAATTCAATATAACGTCATAGAATACAAATTCTATAGAATATTCTCTGAGGTTAATGATAAATATGTTTTTAAATCAATAAATTGCTTTATATACTTTTATTCTACATCGTCTTCTTCTAAAAGATCGTATGGAGATACACCATCTTTTTCCATCATAGCTAGGATTTCAATCATGCGAGTATGGCGAGATTCTTGTTTGAATTCATGCAGAACAGCAATAAGGTTGTTTATTTTTTGAAGTGGAATTCTTTTAATAACTGCTTTTTGACGACCAGGAACTTCATCAGCAAAATCAATTAATATTTGTCTGTAGTCAACACGCGCTTCTTTTACAACACCCGTTTCTTCCACACTTTTTAACATTGCACTCAGCGCTTTTTCTGCTGCTGCGAAACTATCCATTAATTACCTCGAGGACACAAAACTAGTTACGGCAAGGAAACCGTATCATCTATTAGTAACATCACTAATGAACATAGTTGTTTTCATTAGTTTGTACATATTTAGTCTTAATGAAATTAACGTCCCCAAAGGAATGCTGGGGCCGATAACTGTAAAAAACAATTAACTAATCACTAAGAAAGTCTGATTCTTTTATTATAATTGAATTTTACAACTTAGTATAACAGGGAGTATTACTTTGGTAGATATTACTCTCTGTTGTTAGTATTGTGAATACATAACCATGTAAATTTTTCTCTAATCTACATAATAGAGTCACATTTCGGGAAGAGTTTACAAAAAATTCGCAATTATTAATGCCTCATGAATCATATTTACAACTCTAATCACAGTTTATCTTAACCGCTATCATAATGTTTCAATTATGGTTTATTCACTTATTATCAGCCACTTAATCAAACACTTTTCAGCACTATCAGATACAACAGCTATTAAATTTTATAAAGGAATAGACTATAGTTAGCGCCATATCATCCTTGTTATAGGTATTACTGTGCGCCATTATCAACAAACACTAACAGCACTTTGCTTAGGTACACTTCTCTCTTTATCGAGCTTTAGCTCATATGCATCTATTTCTACCTCTGGTGGTTTTACAGCATCACAGAGTTGCGAAGCCTTTCAATCATTTCGCAAACAAACCAATCCAGATGACACCAAACTGATTATCGGTAAACAATATCAAGTAAAAGCGCTTAACGAACGCGATTACCGTTGGGTACATATTCTTGTTCCAGATGCTCAGCCTGCGATGCGTTGGGTAAATAAAGATTGCGGTACGGTTAACCTTAGCCAAGCAATTTCTGAACCAACAAAGAAACCAAACAACAACTACAGTAACTCACGTAAAAGTTGTAGCACTGTCGGTGACTTCGATTCCTATGTATTAGCACTTACCTGGCAACCGGGTTTTTGTGAGCATTTTAGTTACAAAGGCACTAAACCTGAATGTAATGCGATTAATGATGGCAAATTAAAAATCACTAATCTTACACTACACGGCTTATGGCCAAACAAAGCGAGCTGCGGTACTTCATATGGCTACTGTGATCGCTATGCGCGTCTAGATTTATCTCGTAGTACGATTAAAGAAATTGCCCCTTGGATGCCTAATTTTTATTACCAAACTAAATTTGGTGAATATGAATGGAAAAAACACGGCACTTGCCAAACACGTAACGCTGATGATTATTTCCTTACAGCAACCAAATTAGTTGAAAAAGTTGATGCATCACCTATTGGACAATTTATTAAAGACAATATCGGCCGTAACGTTTCAGTCTCTAGTTTTAAGAAACAATTAACGTCGAAATTTGGTAGTGATACTGTTGATCGCATTAGCCTTGCATGTACACAAGGTAAATACTTAAATGAAGTACGTCTGAACCTTGGTAAAGACATCGATCTAAGCAAACCAATTGTTGATTTATTAAAAGCAGGTCCAAAAGGTCTAATGCCGTTCGGATAAGCATCATCGTTTATACCTAAACGGGTACTTGGATGGCACAAAGAGGACTGAACGTGGA
>NZ_SSMG01000148.1 GCF_009873615.1 Photobacterium lucens | reverse complement strand
CTATAAAGAAGATAGTTCTAACTTATTGATTATAAAGCTAGGGTGGTTTTTATGATGCGTTGCGTTATACGAGTAGTCACTACTGTTTTTTTCCTTTCTTTCTTATCAATGATGAAACCGGTTGATGCTGCAGAAGGTGTTGGATTGGTTTATCAAAGTACTTTGGTTGATATCGGTGGTAATGGTGGTGGGGAATTTCCTGAAAAGCTCTGCCCTTCAGGTCAATTAATGACTGGCTTTGATTTTTATAATCAAAATACAGGGGGAAACCTTGATGGTATTGCGCTACGTGGTCGTTGCTCTCAAATAACTGTCGTGAATAATAACGCAACATTAACCGAGGTTGGTGTCACTGGATGGGGAGGTGGCTCCGTTCCTAATGGCACATTATATACGGGCTCTTGTCCAGCGAATCAGGCAGTTGTTGGTGTCGATGCTGATACAACAGACTGGCCAGTAATGGGTTGGTTTCGCCTCTACTGCGCGCAAGTTACTTATAATCAAATCTCCAAGCGGTTAGAAATTGCAGCAGCACCAGCTTCACCTTCTACAGGTAAAATTGGTCCAGATCGTAACTATCCGGGGACTTACTATAACCGTATTGTTGCGCCAGCAGGACAAGCCTTAGCGGGTTTTAATGGTCGACAAGGTGCAGCATTAGATAAGGTACGTTTTCGTGCTTATTCATTTGTTCAAGCCAATATTACCTTAAATGCTGTTGTTCAAACGGGCTCTGCATTAGCTTCTGATTTCTCACTTATTGCAACAGATACCAGCAATATTGCGGTTAGTTTTACATCTGGTGACAGTAAAGCGATGACACCGAGTAATTATAGTTTTACTTGGACTGGGCCTGCAGATTATGAGCTGGTGTCGTTTTCATGTGCAAACCCTCTGACTGTGACTAATGGCAATAACTACAACTGTACCTATGTCTTTCGTTCAACCAAAGTGGATTATGGTGATGCACCGAGTAGCTATGGTGGTTTACAGGCAGGGGCAAACGGAGGAGATAACGTCAATATCTACTTAGGCGCAGTGCCACCGGATCATGAAGAGGATCGTTTTACTGACGGTATAGATAACAATAATAATGCCACAGATGATGATAATGAAGGGATCACGCCTGATGATGAAGATGCATTAGCTGAGGGGTTAATACTGGTTAACAGTAATGCTAATGCGGCTGCGTATAGCTTAACGGTGCCGTGTAATGATTTTGATGGCACAGATTTAGGTGCCACAGTATATGGGTGGATAGATAGCGATCGTAATGGCACATTTGATGGCGATGAGTTTACATCAGCGACATGCAATGATAATTCAACCACATTAGAGGGCAGTGCGTTACTGACATGGAATGGGCTTGATATAACAACCAATTCTGGCATGAGTTATGTTCGCTTACGGATCACCACTGATGCTATTGGCGCATTGGATGCTAATACGGATGTCTCTGATGGTGAGGTAGAAGATCATCAATTTGAAATCATTAATCAGATTGTTTTAAGTGGGAAGATCTTTAACGATAACGGCGGAAATATCGCAGGTATTGCTCACAATGGGGTGATTGAAAGTGGTGAAGAAGGCGTTGCAAACTTTACTGTTCAAGTGATTTTCAATGACACGGGTGTGTCAGGCGTTACCACTGGCGATATTATTGCGACAACGGTTTCTGCGGGTAGTGGGGAGTATCAATTTACCCTACCAGTGAAATACGCCAATAAAAATTTGTTGGTGAAGGTAGTGGCTCAATCCCCATGGATTGAAATCAGTGAGCAAAGTGACAGTAGTATTAGCCAACTCACTAATCCTGATGTTACCGATAATATTATGGCGATCACCGCTCAAGCTGGTGATCAGGTTGATAACTTAAATTTTGGTAAAGTTAAAGCCCCGACCTTCTCACCTAATTACTCTGAAGTGATGAAAACAGCGAGTACGTTACTTCTTTCTCACCGTTTAACCACATACACCGCAGGTAGTGTCCGTATTACGCTTGAAAATGAAACAAGCTCACCGAATAACCCTGATTGGAATGTCATGCTATATGAAGACAAGAATTGTGATGCCACTCTTGATCCGGATGATACACCAATTGCTAATCCGTATCAGGGCCGAGCGAATGGGCAGATCTGTGTGATCAGTAAAATCTTCTCACCCAGCGCAATTAGCGTTGACTCCATGCTAGATTATTTTGTTCGTGCTGATATGACGTTTGAAGACAGCGCTAATGTAAATCACGGTGTGACTAAGGTATTAAATAATAACGACACCATTTCAGTATTATCTACCGATAGCGGACATTTGAAACTCACCAAAACCGTACGAAATGTCACTCAAGGGACACCTGAAGGGATCAGCAATGTTGCTAACCCTGGCGATATTCTTGAATACCGACTCCGTTTCACTAATACCGGAACTGGAACAATAGAAGATATGGTACTCCATGATAGCACGCCTGATTTTACCGTGATCCAGCAAGTGGTTGTTTGTGATCCATTATTACTGCCGACCTCGATTACCTGTAATGTAGCGACCCCAAATGGCAGTAATAATATTGGTTATCGAGGTGATATTTTGTGGTCGCTTAATGGCTCTTTATTAGGTGGTGAATCAGGCTTGGTAGTCTACCGGGTGAAAATCAATAATTAACCTATAGTTCAGGCTTTTACATCCTTTTATCTTGCTTAGCTATGTGCAATGCGTAAAGCTCGAATCACGGAACAATGATCAAGGTCTAATGCTGACAGTCAAACGCTTTAGTTTATTGGCTGTTAGCCGATAATCATCAATAGTATTCCACCATATGCATGAGGATGTATGTCTCATCTAATTTGGCTGTTTATTATTCCGATTATCATTTTAGGGTGGTTGATTTCACGCTATTTTGTGACGCAAAAAACGCAGCAAACAGAAAAACAACAGCAGGTTGCTAAAGATATTAAGTACAAGCAAGTATTGGAAAAAGCCAAACAAGCTGAGCATGAAGAGAAGATCTATAAAGCCAGTACAGGACATATCCCCAGCCAATTATCGTTAGCGAAAGAATATGAGAACACCAATTTAAAAGAGGCGATAGCTTGGTATGAAAAGGCCGCAGATCAAGGTAATGAAATTGCGCAATATGCCTTAGCTCGTTTGTATCGTCGTGATAGCACCGATAAACAAGCATTACTAAAAGCTAATTATTGGCAGGCATTGATTGAGGCAAAGCAAAATACCCCAGAAGCACTGTTTCATTTTGGTCTGTTATTGATCCAAGGAAAAGGCGTAGAGGCGAACAGTGAGTTAGGCGTTGAGAACATACTGCAAGCTGCGGAATTTGATCACTTGCCTGCCTTATTGTTTCTATCTGAATGGTACGCCGTTGAAGATACCGATCATTATTTGCCATATAAAGCATTTCACTGGCGAGTGCGTGCAGCAAAATTAAATGATGTTGAAGGCATCATGAAAACCGCCTTTAGTTATCAAACGGGGCTAGGTGTTATTGCCGATCCGCAAAAAGTGAAATATTGGCTAGAGCGAGCCGCTGAGCATAATCATCCTGAAGCGCAATATTTGGTCGGGAAAATGCATTTAGGGGCAACCGCGAATGATGCTGCGGTGGCTTATATTTGGTTTTCGATGGCCTATGCCAGTGGTTATCAAAAAGCCCGTCAAGCAAGAGATCAAGCGGCACCGCTTATTGGCATCGAATCTATTCTCAATGTGCAAAACATAGCGAAAGAAGTGTATAAGGCTTTAAAACAGCAACCTGTTCAACCTCATACCATCATTGCGCTGCTTGATAATATCTATGCTCGCCAAGGTTATCGTCCAACCCTTGCTGATATCGAACTGTTGTGTGAGGCATCAATATTAACACCTCCAACGGAGAGCTTATTATCAGAGAGCGAAGTAACAGACGTTGAAGAAACGGAACAATTAGTGACCGATGATGAGCCGACATCTGAGCCATTAAATGCTAATGATTGGGGCACTCAATGGTCGAGTCCATCATTAGCCATACCAAGCTCTTCTCAAACCACCAAAGAGACAGAAACAAAAACAGCCCAACCGTAGTTGAGCTGTTCATAATAAAAAGTAGGGAGCTAGGGGGAGGTGCTCCCTCTTTTTATTTGCTTATTACCAAACTTTGTAGCCTTTTTTCTTGCTACATTTGTGGTTGTAGAAATCGTGTAGCTCACAAGTGGTACCCCATTTAGTGAACTTACAAGAATTACCCGTTACGTAACCACCTTTGTTGATACAGTGCTCAACCATACGTTGCTCACGGGTTTTACCTGATGGTTTACAATCACCACGCATAAAGGCAAATTCTTCACATGCGCTACCGTCGTTAAATACACAGTAACCCACTTGACCATTACCACCCATAGGTGTGCGCAGCTCAACACGACCGCCATGGTGTACACAGTAATCTGATGCTGGGTTACCGTGTGCAAAAACAGAACTTGAAAGTAGTAAACCAACAACTAATAGTAACTTTTTCATATTTTACCTTCCGATGTTTATTTTTTAGTGATGAGAGTGATTATTTATTGCGTCGCACCATAAACGATGGGTGCATCGGCACCTGCTTTACAGGTACCACGTTTGAATGCCCATGCATCACATTGGCTTCCGTCGTGGAAACGACATAAGCCCGTTTCACTACCATCCATGTTTTTTCTCGTTAAGAACTGACCGCCGTGATCCACACAGTAAGTGGCAGCGGGATTCGCCATGTTCGCATTTGATGGAATTGGAAGTGCTTTACAGCCGATTAACGATGTTGAAGCAAGTAGAGAAAGTAATAGTAATTTCTTTTTCAAAGTCAGATTCCTTAATTAAACCGTGGCTTCGTTTCAGTAACGAGTTATTCACTGGGTGAATAAGTTGGTGGTATTCTCCATTTGAAACAGTGTTCATTTGTCAGGGAAATGAAAGAGTATAGTTATTAAACTGTTAGGAATTAGGTGTAAAAGTTAGGCGGATGAATTGTTTTTTTCTTTAATTATTAGAGGGTTAATGGAGCAAGGTTTAGTGGTAAAACCTTGCTCATAATTTGAATTATGCGTATTTGTTAATAAATGCAGTCAATATATCAAGGCTGTTAGCTTCATTACGCTGCTCTGCGAGCAGATAGTCATAGATCGCATTCTCATGATCTGCAACAAGAGTAAAGAGAGCTTGGTGTTTAGTCGCTTCATCGGCTTGTTGTTGGTAACGCTGTTGATAGGGAGCAACCCACGGCACCATAGTATCGACTAACTCTTTCCATGGTAGTGATAACCACTTTTGGGCATCCGCTAAGCCTTTTTGCTCCATCTCTTGATCATAATCAGCGCAAGGATGTCCCAGTGCTTCAAGCCCGACTTTTAATTGCTGGGCTGTTAGCTCTTCTACTTTTATTAATGTTTGCCATTTGTCGTTATGGCTATCGTCACTATACTTTTCAGCAAAGGTTTTAAAAAAAACAATGCCGTAAAGTTCACCTAAATAAGCGGTATAAAGTTGAGCAATCATTGTTATTACATCCCAATTGATGAGTACCAGCAGATAATATACCTAAGTCGTATCAAGGTACTAGATTCAATGAGAATAACTTGCAGCAATGGGAACATGTCATTGAAGTCACTTGGGGATATAGTTTATTGCACTAAGAACAAAGAAGGTTTGATATGGAATCGACTATTTTTCCCTCTTGGTTAGGGGGGTATGAGATCAAACGCCACATCACAAATCCTAATATAGATGTGGGAGACTACAGCTACTATTCTGGCTATTACCACCAACATCATTTTGAAGATCAATGCGTTCATTACTTGCTGGGTGATAAATCCAGTGCAGAAGTGTGGCAATCGGGCATTTTTGGTGACGTTGATAAATTGATCATCGGGCGTTATTGCTCAGTTGCATCAGGCGTAGTGTTTATGCTGTCTGGTAATCAAGGTCATCGGCATGATTGGATTTCCAGCTTCCCGTTTGATTTTGCGGAATTTGGCGAAGGCGTAAAGTCAGGGATCAAGCGAGCAGGGGATACCGTCGTTGGCAATGATGTATGGCTGGGCGCGGAATGTGTCATTCTACCTGGTGTTACGATTGGAGACGGTGCCGTGATTGGGACTCGTGCTGTAGTAACGAAAGATGTAGAACCTTATGCTGTCATGGTCGGTAATCCATCACGCTGTGTGAAAAAACGTTTTTTAGAGCCCCACATAGCAATGTTATTGGAAATGCAATGGTGGCATTGGTCAAAAGACGAGTTAAAAGCAGCCATGCCGTTGATGTGTAGCTCGCAAGTGGATGCGCTTTATCAACATTACTTAACTCACATCAAAAAAAATTGAATTTAGCAAAAAATCTCACAAATATTCTATCAAGGATTAATAATTACCTTGTTGAGCGCTCTTCTTATTCTCTTTCGTTATTATAAGTCATTAATACAATGCAAGATTACATCAAGTTACAATTCTTAGATGCTTGAAAGTGCTTTTTTATGGTTTACTCTACGGTAAATACTCAACTAAATTTGAATGCTTGGTGCATTTTTATGCGGATGAAATCGATTTTTAGTTATAAAAT
>NZ_SSMG01000147.1 GCF_009873615.1 Photobacterium lucens | reverse complement strand
TGAGAATATAAACTCCGCATTAAGTGATTATGTTTCTTATCATAACAGATTTAATGATTCAAGTGAGAATCCATTAATAATAGAAATAAAGAAATATTTACATGATGAAAATAGGAAACCAATTAATGGCAATGGAGGTATAGAAACAATAGTTGATAATGTTGATAATATTATTTCTTTTGAACAGTATAATAAATTTATTTCGAGTCGACGATCTGTACGCAGTTTTAGTAAAAAACAGGTTTTAGAAAGTGATATTAGAAATGTAGTTAATTTATCAATTAAAACACCTTCTGTTTGCAATAGACAAGGTTGGGGGGTGTATGCTTATTTTCGAAGAGAAGAGATCGATAATTTACTTAAATATCAAAATGGAAACGCTGGATTTGGTGAAGAAGTCAATTGCTTATTAGTTGTTGTTGGTAAATCTAAAGCATTTAGTAGATTTGAATATAATCAGCTTTATATTGATGGAGGAATGTTTTCAATGAGTATTGTCAACTCTCTCCATGCTTTAGGGTTAGGTTCTTGCCCATTAAATTTGTGTATGCCTTATAGTCGAGAAGTTAAGTTAAAAAAACTCGCTAATATCAAAACTGATGAAAGGTTGGTAATGATGATAGCTGTAGGCCATAAGAAAAATGAATATATTGTAGCTAAATCACCAAGAATGAATGCTGAATCAGTGTTAACAATTAACAATTAAGATATCATGAAAATAGCAATTATAACTCATCCATTAGAAAAAAATATTGGCGGTATAATGCAAGCGTTTGCTTTGCAAAAAAAACTATATTTATATAATCACGTTGTTGAAACTATTGACTATAGGCCAATACAACATAAT
>NZ_SSMG01000146.1 GCF_009873615.1 Photobacterium lucens | reverse complement strand
GGTATTTCTTTTACTTTATTGTTAACGCTTACTTGTGTTTGCATTTCAAACAAAGGCGTTATTTTTTAAACAGAAGTAGCCAAACTCAACTAATCAATAGACATAAAAACTTTATAAACATCAGCAACCTCTTAGATTAAATCCACCTTCTATAATATGTTACATCTGTTACGTAAGTAATAATTCACCTAATAAATAATAAACTGCTTTATCATAAATAAAAAAAGAGAAGCATGAGCTTCTCTTTTGTATTTCTCGTGTTTCAATTAGCGTTTCGCTAGAGAAAACAGTGTAAAGAAATTATTAGTCGTAGCCTCTTCCACTTCTTCCACTGAGACACCTTTCAACAACGCAATGTATTGCGCCACTTCACGAGTATAAGCAGGTTGATTTTGTTTACCACGATATGGGATAGGCGCAAGAAATGGTGAATCGGTTTCAACCAGTAAACGATCAAGAGGGAGTTGGCTCACCACATTTTTCAGATCGCTTGCTGTATTAAATGTCACGATACCTGAAATCGAGATATAGAAACCTAACTCAATCGCATCTAATGCCATTTCTAATGATTCAGTAAAACAGTGAAGTACACCACCACACTTTTCAGCCCCTTCTTCACGTAAGATACGCATAGTATCTTCACGTGCCATACGGGTATGAATAATTAGTGGCTTATTAAGCTCTACTGCAACACGTACTTGCTGACGAAAGATCTCTTGCTGCAACTCGGCAGTATCAGGCTGGTAATGGTAATCCAATCCCGTTTCACCAATCGCCACCACTTTTTCATGTTGAGCAAATGCCTTGAACTGTTCGTAGTTATAACCTGACTCAACATCTAATGGGTGAATACCGCAAGATGCAAAAATGTTATCGTAAGGAGCGATCATTTCCATCATCTTTGGAAATGCTGCAAGTGTTACCCCAACAGAAAGAAAGTATTCAACCCCTCTTTCTTTCGCTTTATTAATTACATCATCAATCCCTGTGTGTAACTTTTCATAATCGAGTTTATCGAGATGACAATGTGAATCGACTAACACGGGCCTTCCTCTTTTATTTCAGAATGTTGCTTATATAACTATAAATGCTAATGAGTAATATTACGCTTAACCTTGAATAAATCCAGTTAACCATTCAACAACAAGCAATTCAATATTCAAGCCAGTATGCTGCTCAAGCTTGCGATACAAGGTATTAATCTTACGTGATTGCTCGATTAATAGCGCGGTAGGTACGCTTGATGCCACCTGCTGCACTGATGCAAAGGATTCAACATGAACAAAATGATCACTCACCCCTTGTTGATACTTAATGCAATCAACCAAGAAGTAACTCAGCCATTTGAGCGTTACGATACCATCAGCCGTACACAACGCAGTCACATCATAGATACCTAAATTAGGCGGCTGAAGAAAATCTGCAAAGGCTTTGATCAAATTACCATGACGAATATCCATCCCACTTTCAACAAAAGATAATGTGGAAAGTGGCGCACCACTATTAAGACGGATTGACTCCTGTTTAATAGATTGCATCAGTTTATGTTCAACCCACTGCTTCACATTTACTTCAGCGGGAATAGGTAAACGCCATTTATTACAACGACTAACAATGGTTGGTAATAGGCTATCTAAACTTTGTGCGGTTAGAATAAACTGACAACCTTGTGGTGGCTCTTCTAAGGTTTTTAGAATCGCATTCGCACCCGCTTCACCCATGGCATCGGCATGTTCAATTAAAATCACACGTTGACCATTAAGCTGAGATGTTTCCGTTGCCCAGCGGTTACATTGACGTACCGCATCCACACCAATTTGCTTGCCTTCTTGCTCAGGTTTAATCACATGAAAATCAGGGTGGTTATTAGCTTCAAATAATTTACAGCTATGACACACGCCACAAGGCTCTGTTTCACTGTTTTGGCACAGTACCGTTTTAGCAAGCTGTCGAGCTAAGACATCACGTCCACTTCCCTTCACGGCCAATAATAAAATAGCGTGGTGTAAGCGACGTTGCTCCAGTAACTGTTGCCAGTTTTGCCATAAAGATTCTTGCCATGGATACAACATCTTATTGTTGCTCCAACCAAGTGTTAAGTGCAGAGCGCAGATCGGCTGTTACTTGTTCCAGAGTTTGGCTTGCATCAATGATGATCACATTAGGTTGATTTTCAGAAAGCTCAAGAAAACGTGCACGGGCGCGATGGAAGAAATCGATATTCATTTGCTCAATACGATCTAATGCGCCACGGCCACGCGCACGTTGCAAACCTAACTCAGGATCAATATCCATGTAGATAGTCAAATCAGGGCGAAAATCACCCAATACCGTATCTCGTAGATTTTCCATCAAGGCTTTATCAAAACCACGACCACCGCCTTGATACGCTTGTGATGACATATCATGACGATCGCCTACCACCCACTTGCCTTGGTTCAATGCAGGTTTAATAACATTATCAACAAGCTGAATACGTGCTGCATAAAGAAGTAGTAGCTCTGCCATATCTGTTAATGGCTCATCTGGATGCCCTTCTTTGACTAACGCGCGCATTTGCTCTGCTAGCGGGGTACCACCCGGCTCACGGGTTGACACAGGATCATTAATGCCATGCTGAGCTAATGTATCCATCACCTGATTGATTGCTGTACTTTTACCAGCCCCTTCTAGGCCTTCGATGACAATAAATTTACCGATCATTGTGCTTGTTTTCTTAATGTTTGCAGGTATGCACGAACCGCACGGTTGTGCTCAACCAAAGTTGTAGAGAATTTGTGTCCACCTTTACCATTGGCAACAAAGTAGTAGTAGTCGCTGGTATCTGGGTTCACTGCCGCGAATACTGATGCCTTGCTCGGCATCGCAATCGGCGTTGGTGGTAAACCTTTAATGGTATACGTGTTATATGGTGTTGGTGTTCTTAGATCTTTTTTACGAATATTACCGTCGTACTTATCACCCATACCGTAAATCACCGTTGGGTCGGTTTGTAATGGCATGCCTTTACGAAGACGATTCATAAACACAGATGCCACCAAACCACGCTCGGCAGGTACTGCGGTTTCTTTTTCAATAATCGATGCCATGATCAATACTTGATAAGGATCTTTTAACGGCAAATCTTTTTGACGTTGATCCCATGCACTCGCTAGCTCTTTATTCATTGCTGCATAAGCACGCTTTAAAATCGCCAGATCAGTAGTACCCGCTGTGTAATGGTAGGTATTCGGGAGCAAATAACCTTCCACTTTCACATTATCAATACCTAATGCCTTAGCTATCTCAGGCTCTGTCATATTATCTGTGACATGCTTTAATTCTGGCGCGGCTTGGATCTGCTTTAGCCATTCACTAAAGCGTTCACCTTCAACCAAAGTGATCGAATATTGAAACTCTTTACCAGAAGTAATAAGTGCAAGCACCTCTTTCAATGTTTGCTTTGGCTCAATACCATAAGTACCAGCTTTAATATCCGTTAAACTTGGATCAAGTTTTCCTACCCAACGTGTCCATGATGATTCTGTGATCACCTTATCTGTAACAAGCTGATTAATTAATCCTCTAAACGATGTCCCTGTTTTAACTGTTAACATTACCTGCTCAGTGTTAATCACGGGCTGATCCAGCTCGTTCTTCACTTGGGTATACGCCCAACCAGCAGCACCTGCCGCTAATGCAGCAAGAATGAAAACAATAAGAATCAACTTCTTTAACACGTATATAGCCTCTTTTGTAATACGTCGAGTAGTAACTGTTCTTGAAATTGAGTAGTGCTGATGGTGTTCACTGGCACTAGCTCCATTAGCGCATTGGTTATAAAGACTTCATCAGCACAAAGCAAATCAGCCAATGAATAATCACCAAACTCTAACGAATATGGCAAAGTTGAAAGCAAGGTAATGATGTGTCGACGCATCACGCCTTCAACGCCAGATCCGCTTAAATCCGGTGTATAGACGACATTTCCTTTACGCCAGAATAAATTAGATGCAGTAGTTTCGACCACATGCTGATTTATATTAAGTACAACAGCATCTAACCACTGATTTTGTTCGACTTCCTGTTTTAAAAGCACCTGCTCTAAGCGATTTAAGTGCTTCATACCAGCAAGCATTGGGCTATAACCTATCTGCTGCTGACATACGCCAAGGGTTATCCCTTCTTGTTGCCATTGCTCATAATGAGCAGGCCATGAAAAAGAAGAAAAGATCACTTGAGTATCACTGCAACCTGTTGGGCTATAACCTCGGCCACCACTTCCCCGGCTAATTAATATCTTAACCCCACCACGTTCAGTGAAAGATTGAGCGAGTTGATTAGCCTGTAGAAATACTTGCTCCCAATCAGGCTCTGTTATACCTAATCGTTTTAGCGTGGTCTGCAAGCGCTCAAGATGAAAAGGCCAAAGCAATAACTTTCCTTGTTTAACGCCTATTGTAGTAAAGCAGCCATCGCCATATTGTGTCGCGCGATCGGTGATCGCTAATCGCGGCTGTTGCTGACTGTTAATAAACGCCATAAAACATCCTTTTTCAGATAAAAAACAGCCCGGTATCTATAAAGAAACCGGGCCGCTTATAATATCAGGTTATCAAGTGATTTTCCTGATGGTATTTGTTACGAATGGCGATTAAATCTTCTTAAATAGTAGAGAGCCGTTCGTACCACCGAAACCGAATGAGTTACATAGTGCATACTCTAGGTTAACTTGACGCGCTTCACCTGGTACGTAATCAAGATCACAACCTTCACCTGGGTTTTCCAAGTTAATTGTTGGTGGAACCACTTGATCAACAAGGCTTAGAATAGTGATGATTGATTCTACAGAACCTGCCGCACCCAATAGGTGACCTGTCATAGATTTAGTAGAAGACACCATTACGTTATCAACTGCGCTACCCATAGCACGTTTGATACCTAGTGTTTCAGCAACGTCACCAGCCGGTGTTGATGTACCGTGTGCGTTGATGTAACCAATTTGGTCAGCATTAATGCCAGCATCACGAATACATGCTTCCATTGCTAATGCACCGCCTGAACCGTCAGCACTTGGTGAAGTCATGTGGTAAGCGTCACCACTCATACCAAAGCCTACAAGCTCAGCGTAAATTTTAGCACCACGTGCTTTTGCGTGTTCGTACTCTTCTAGCACGATAACACCTGCACCATCGCCTAGTACGAAACCGTCGCGATCTTGGTCCCATGGACGAGAAGCCGCTTGAGGATCATCGTTACGTGTAGATAGTGCTTTTGCTGCTGCGAAACCGCCCATACCTAATGGCGTTGATGCTTTTTCTGCACCACCAGCAACCATCGCATCTGCATCGCCGTAAGCGATCATACGCGCTGCATGACCAATGTTATGAAGGCCAGTCGTACATGCGGTAGAGATTGCGATATTTGGACCACGTAGACCGTACATGATAGACATGTGGCCTGCGATCATATTTACAATAGTTGAAGGAACAAAGAACGGGCTAATCTTGCGCGGACCTTTTTCCATTAAAGCTTGATGGCCAGCTTCAATTAGACCTAAGCCACCAATACCAGAACCGATAGCAACGCCAATGCGTGCTGCGTTTTCTTCAGTAACTTCAATACCAGAATCTTTAAATGCTTGTACGCCAGCAGCGATACCGTATTGGATAAATAAATCCATTTTACGCGCATCTTTCTTAGACATGTAATCTTCACAATTGAAGTCTTTTACCATACCAGCAAACTGAGTCGCGAAACCGCTAACATCAAAATGTTCGATAGTGCTGATACCGCTAGTGCCTGACTGTAAAGCTTTCCAAGAAGATTCAACAGAATTACCAACCGGGGTCAGCATACCCATGCCAGTTACAACTACACGACGCTTCGACACGATTAATTTCTCCGGGAATTGAGGATAAAACAGGTAGTATAAAAAAATCAGGCGGTCATGAAGACCGCCTGGAGGTGTTCGTTATTACTGTGCGCTGTTAACGTAGTCGATTGCAGCTTGAACAGTAGTAATTTTTTCAGCTTCTTCGTCTGGAATCTCTGTATCGAATTCTTCTTCAAGAGCCATTACTAGTTCAACTGTGTCTAGTGAGTCTGCACCTAGATCGTCAACGAAAGATGCTTCGTTCTTAACTTCTGCTTCGTCTACGCCTAGTTGCTCAACGATGATTTTTTTTACGCGTTCTTCGATGTTGCTCATACTAATATATTTCCTTAACAAGAATTCGCTAATGCGATTTGCTGTAGTTTATTCATTACGACAAAAGTTGCAACACTCATAGTGCTGGTCAAACCACGATTTTACCACAAAACCTGACCAGTTTGACGTGGGTCATCAAGTATTGCAAATCTTTTGATTAAATCATGTACATACCGCCGTTAACGTGCAAAGTTTCGCCCGTTATGTAAGCAGCTTCATCAGAGGCTAAAAATGCAACTGCTGCTGCAATTTCACGCGGATCACCTAGACGACCAGCAGGTACGTTTGCAAGCGTTGCTGCACGTTGATCATCATTAAGGGCTTTAGTCATATCGGTTTCGATAAAACCAGGCGCTACTGCGTTCACTGTAATACCACGAGAAGCTACTTCACGTGCCATTGATTTAGTGAAACCTAATAGGCCAGCTTTTGCTGCTGCGTAGTTCGTTTGACCCGCATTACCCATTGTACCTACCACAGAACCAATGCTGATGATGCGACCATTGCGCTTTTTCATCATTGCACGTAGCACTGCTTTAGATAGACGGAAGATCGATGTTAGGTTGGTATCAAGAATATCTTGCCACTCATCGTCTTTCATACGCATCAGTAGATTATCACGCGTGATACCAGCGTTATTCACGAGAATGTCAACATCGCCAAAATCTGCTTTAATTTGTGCAAGAACAGCTTCAATTGATTCAGGTGAGGTTACGTTTAATGCAAGACCTTTACCTTTATCACCAAGATATGCGCTGATAGCTTCTGCACCACTTTCAGATGTTGCAGTACCAATCACAGTTGCGCCACGCTCTGCTAGAATTTCAGCGATAGCACGACCGATACCACGGCTTGCACCAGTAACTAGTGCAACTTTACCTTCCAGGCTCATTATTATTCCTCTTTAAAGCTGAATGACTACTTAGCCATTGCTGCTTCTAATGAAGCAATATCATTAACTGCAGCGCCGCCAAGTGCGCGATCAATACGCTTAGTTAGGCCAGTAAGTACTTTACCTGGGCCCATTTCAAGTAACTCTTCAATACCTTCAGCAGCCATACGCTCTACAGACTCCGTCCAACGAACTGGGCTGTATAGTTGTTTAACAAGCGCAAGCTTAATCGCTGCTGGATCAGTTTCCGTCGCCACATCTGCGTTATTAATAACAGGGACAGATGGTGCGTTAAATTCGATAGATTCTAGTGCTACTGCTAGTTTATCTGCAGCAGGCTTCATCAGTGCACAGTGAGATGGCACTGAAACAGGAAGAGGCAATGCACGCTTAGCGCCAGCTTCTTTACATAAAACGTTTGCACGCTCTACGGCTTCTTTATTACCCGCAATAACAACTTGCCCCGGTGAGTTAAAGTTAACAGGAGAACAAACTTCACCTTGTGCTGCTTCTTCACATGCTTTCGCAATTGCATCATTATCAAGACCGATAATTGCAGACATTGCACCAACACCTGCTGGTACTGCTTCTTGCATCAGTTGACCGCGAAGCTCAACCAATTTAACCGCCGCTTTGAAATCAATAACACCAGCACATACTAGTGCTGAGTATTCACCTAGGCTGTGACCTGCAAGAACAGTTGGTTGCTCACCACCTTGTTGTTGCCATACACGCCAAATTGCAACAGATGCTGTTAACAATGCAGGTTGAGTACGTTGTGTTTGATTTAAATCTTCCGCTGGACCGTTTTGAACTAGTGCCCAAAGATCGTAACCTAGCGCATCAGATGCCTCAGAGAACGTTTCTTTAACCACATCAAATTGTTCTGCTAACTCAGCTAGCATACCAACGGTTTGAGAGCCCTGACCTGGGAAAACAATCGCGAACTTAGACATTCGAGAATCCTTCTTTATTGACTAATCATTAGTCGATTAATATGCATTAAAACTAATATATCGCTTACTAGTTTTAATGCACTAAAAAATAGATGCAATTTAGCTATTTGGAAGGTTTTATCTTACTAGATTAAAACTTCACCAATGCTGAACCCCAAGTGAAACCGCCACCAAACGCTTCTAATAATAAAGTTTGGCCACGTTGAATACGGCCATCACGTACCGCTTCATCTAATGCTGTTGGGACTGTTGCAGCTGACGTATTACCATGACGATCAAGCGTAACAACAACTTGATCCATCGACATTGACAGTTTCTTCGCTGTCGCAGAGATAATGCGCATATTCGCTTGGTGAGGTACCAGCCAATCTAACTCTGACTTATCCATATTATTTTCAGCAAGCGTACTTTTTACTAAGTTCGATAACTGTGTTACCGCTACTTTAAATACTTCGTTACCTGCCATGTAAAGCCACTTATTTGGATCAAAGTCTTTACCATGCTCAGGGACAGCAAGACTTAATAAACCGCCAAAATGACCGTCAGCATATAGATGCGTTGAAATAATGCCTGGCTCTTCACTTGCGCCAATAACAACAGCACCTGCAGCATCACCAAATAAAATAATGGTTGAGCGATCTTCAGGATCACAGCAATGAGATAATGCATCAGAACCAATCACTAACACATTTTTTGCCATACCCGTTTTAATATGCTGATCTGCAACACTTAACGCGTAAACAAAACCAGTACATGCTGCAGATAGATCAAATGCAGGACAGCCTTTAATATCTAACATGCCTTGCACTTGGCAAGCTGCTGATGGGAATGTGTGACTTGCACTTGACGTTGCAACGATAATCAGATCGATATCTTCTTTATCAATGCCCGCCATTTCAATTGCTTTTAATGATGCTTGGTAGCCCATTACAGCAACAGTTTCATCTTCAGATGAAATACGGCGTTCACGAATACCTGTTCGTGCTACGATCCACTCATCACTTGTTTCTACCATTTTTTCTAAGTCCGCATTAGAGCGCACTTGTTGCGGCAGGTAGCTGCCTGTTCCTAGAATTTTGCTATACATGAAGACTAATAGTGCCTCTCGAGTAGGACCTCTTCTAAACGGTCACTGATTTTGTTCGGTATTTGTCGTTTAACTTCGTAAACCGCTTCGCTTATCGCATTGGCAAAAGCGACAGTATCAGCACTTCCATGGCTTTTCACCACAATACCGCGCAATCCTAACAGACTTGCACCGTTATACTGGTCGGGGTTCAACTGCTGTAAGCCATCAAATAGCTCACTAAACAGCCATTTAGCAATAATGCGTCGAATTGGGTTACGACCAATGGCGTGTTTTATCCGTTCGATAAATAAATTTGCGACCCCTTCACTGGTCTTCAAACTCACATTACCGACAAAACCATCACACACGATCACATCCGCTTTATCTGAATAAAGCTGATGTCCTTCAACGTAACCAACATAATTAATATCAGGAGATTGGATCAACATCTCTGCACAACGTTTGACCAAATCATTACCTTTGATCTCTTCTTCGCCAATATTAAGCAAAGCTACACGCGGTTTTTCGCCTAATGATTGTTCCGCCAATACAGATCCCATTACGGCAAATTGGAATAAGGTATCGGCATCACAAGAGACGTTAGCCCCTAGATCAAGCAACCACGTAGGATGTTCACCACGGTTAGGAATAGCAGAGATTAATGCTGGTCGTTCAACGCCAGGTAATTGCTTTAACACATAACGAGAAAGTGCCATTAGCGCACCGGTATTACCGGCACTAACACAAGCATCGGCTTGACCACTTGCCACCGCATCTAAAGCCATGCGCATGGATGAACCTTTACTATGACGAAGCGCTTGTGATGGTCGTGTTTCGTTGGCTATGACGTTATCGCAATGCACGATAGTTAGCCGAGGATGATTTAGCTTATTGAGGAGAGTTAATTGTGCTGTGATTGCACTCAGATCACCAAAAAGAATCAGTTTGAGCTCAGGCGAATGCAACAGTGCCTGCACGGCGGCAGGCACTGTTACTTGAGGACCGAAATCCCCGCCCATTGCATCAAGTGCAACGGTAAGACCCATCAAGGTTCAACCTTACTTGTTGATAACCTTGCGGCCACGGTAGAAACCGTCAGCTGTCACGTGGTGACGTAGGTGAGTTTCACCAGATGCTTTATCTACAGAAACTGCTGCTGTAGTTAGCGCATCGTGTGAACGACGCATACCACGTGCTGCACGTGATTTTTTGCTCTTTTGTACGGCCATTAACCCTACTCCTGTTAAATTTAACTCTTAAGATTTTTCAATACTGCAAACGGATTCGGACGCTCATCAGCAACGGGGATCTCACCAAAAGACATGTTCTTCGAGCCAATATTACAATCAGCATCGTCGTGCATTGCGACTTGTGGTAATTCCAGAATCAATTCGTCTTCAACGAGTTGAATCAAGTTGATCTCGCCATTTTCGTCGACAATAGCCGGCTCATAGGCTTCCGGTAACTCATCTACGGCTTCTTCGTTGCGAACCGGACTATAACAGAATTCCACATGAATATGATGTGGAAACTCTCCCTGACATCGCTGACAGGTCAACATCACGTCTACATCGGCGATACCGCTGATGAAAGGGATACGACGTTGGTCAAGGTCAAAAGACAAGTTGACGTTTGCATCACTTATTACGCTCTGGGTTGATTCAGCTAAACGAGACAAAATCTCGGCTTTGATGATGCCATCATAGTCGAGTCTTTTTTGTGCTGCGCGTACTGGATCTACCGTTAGCGGCAATTTTACCTTTTGCATAGGGCGCGAATATTAGCCTTATAGTCTGTTTGAGTCAAAGGAAATGTGTGTGAATTAACAGCTTTTGACCAATTCTCATGCTGTGATGAAAATTACAAAACGCTTATACAGCACATCTCAGTAATAAAATTATAAATGTCTGCCACTCAACCACTTGATGACATCATTACAATCGATGAAATAACACTCACCTTTGCTTAAAGAATAGCTAAATGTCAGCGTAATCTGCTTTAAAAGCGAACTTATACATTGTCACAAATTCAACAGAAATCAGCATCACCGAATTATGTTCGCGAACATACACTGAAACGTAAGCAGAGACAACAAGCTCTCAATGATTACAGCACAACAACTATGGATACAAAAGATACCGCCCAAAGCTTGTGAATTCAGCTATGATAGCGTTAATCTCAACCCTAATCATTTGTATCCTAAGCTTATGACACAACCATTATTGCTTGCTTCAACTTCCCCATTTCGTAAAGCATTATTAGAAAAACTATCGCTGCCATTTGAAACTGCTGATCCACAAACAGATGAAACCATACTAAATAATGAATCTGCGCAAGACTTGGTATGTCGCCTTGCCGAACTAAAAGCAAGAGCATGTGCTCATCGTTACCCTGAACATGTAATCATCGGTTCAGATCAAGTCTGTGTCATTGATGGAAAAATTCTAGGCAAACCGCACACAGTTGAAAATGCGTGTTTACAGCTCAAAGCAGCCAGTGGCAAAACCATTACCTTTTATACTGGGCTTTGTTTATACAACGCAAAAACAAATCAAGCGCAGGTGATTTGTGAACCTTTCCATGTTCATTTTAAATCTCTAACCAAACAGCAAATTCAAAACTATGTAGAAAAAGAGCAACCACTGTATTGCGCAGGTAGTTTTAAGAGCGAAGGCTTAGGCATTGCTCTGTTTGATAAGTTAGAAGGTCGCGATCCCAATACCTTAGTTGGATTACCTTTGATTGCACTGACTGAAATGTTAGCCAATGAAGGTATCTCTGTTTTGTAACCAGCGAGTATCGTTCACATAATAAAAAGGCGAGCATTGTAGCCCGCCTTCTTGTTTTACATTTGACGCAATTTTGCCAGACATCGCTCAAGTACAGGCTCCATTGGCGCGCTGATATCCATTGCTTCATCCGTATTAGGGTGAGTAAATTTGATATTAGCCGCATGTAGGAATAAACGTCCTAACCCTGTTTTCTTTGTATAAGCATCAAATCGTGGGTCGCCATAACGATCATCCCACGCAATTGGATGGCCTTCATATTGACAATGCACACGGATCTGGTGCGTACGGCCTGTCACAGGGCTTGCTTGTACTAATGTCGCCTGAGGGAAACGCTCTAATACCTTAAAGCGTGTGTCAGACGGCTTACCTTGTGGATTTACGCGTACGATACTGTTCACTTCATTTTTCAACAGTGGCGCAGTGACTTTCTTGCAACTTGCCTTCCATTCCCCCATCACTAAGGCAAAGTAATATTTCTGCACCGTTTTATTTCTAAATTGCTCTTGCAGTTTACGCAACGCAGAACGTTTCTTAGCCACCAGCAAAATACCAGAAGTATCTCGGTCAATACGGTGAACCAATTCCAAGAAACGTGCATCGGGACGTAATGCTCGTAACGCTTCAATCGCACCAAATTTTAAGCCGCTACCACCATGAACTGCCGTTCCTGAGGGTTTATTTAGAATCAACATGTGATCATCTTCATAAATGATGCAATGTTCTAATTCTGCCACTTTATTTAATTTGGTACTCACCTGCTCTTGTTCTTCTTTCTCAGGAACAAAAATTGGCGGTACGCGTACTAGATCACCATCCTGCAATTTATATTCAGGTTTAATACGTTTTTTGTTTACTCGCACCTCGCCTTTGCGCAAAATGCGGTAAATCATGCTTTTGGGTACGTTTTTAAGCCTTGCGCGGAGAAAATTATCAATCCGCTGGCCTGCAAAATCATCGCTAATGTCGATGAATTGCACTTTAGGTTTATCTTCTGTCATGGGTATGATTGTATCACGCAAATAAAGCAGATTGCCGCAAAAAAGTGAGCCTGCTATCATTGTGTGCTGAGATAGGTTTTTTTGCCTATTTCACTGACAAGGCGAGCATGAACTCACCTTAACGGCTATTTTTTATACAACTCAGATAACAAACGCAGCAGATGGCGTAAGACGTTAGGGTTATCGGAGTTTTTTTTAGTACGTCAAATTACACTTTTTTTTGATGTGACAGATACAACCACTTAAGTGTGGTGATACCAGCTGTATATTTCAGATCTAACCATCTCACATGCAGTTGGCTGATAAGTGTGGCCAAAAAGCACTCCTGAATTTTCCAACCGTGAGGTTGCAACCGTACATCAGTCTTGGAGTCCGGCGCCATCGAAAAGTAGATGTAATTAGCGTACTAATACAACGACAATAAATGAGTACAATATAATGAAAAGAATGTTGATTAACGCAACTCAGAAGGAAGAGTTGCGCGTCGCATTAGTTGATGGCCAAAAGCTATTTGATCTTGATATCGAAAGCCCAGGTCACGAATCTAAAAAAGCAAATATCTACAAAGGCCGCATCACTCGCATCGAACCAAGTCTGGAAGCAGCGTTCGTTGACTATGGTGCAGAGCGTCATGGTTTCCTTCCTCTTAAAGAAATCGCGAAAGATTACTTCCCTGCCAACTATTCTTACCAAGGCCGTCCTAACATCAAGGAAGTCCTTAAAGAAGGCCAAGAAGTTATCGTTCAAGTTGATAAAGAAGAACGCGGAAACAAAGGTGCAGCCCTAACAACTTTCATCTCTTTAGCTGGTAGCTATCTTGTTCTTATGCCTAACAACCCTCGTGCTGGCGGTATTTCTCGTCGTATCGAAGGTGAAGAGCGCACCCAACTTAAAGCAGCACTAAGCACGTTAGAACTACCACAAGGTATGGGCCTAATTGTTCGTACTGCAGGTGTAGGCAAATCAGGTGAAGAACTTGAGTGGGATTTAAACGTTCTACTTAACCACTGGAACGCAGTAAAAGAAGCAGCAGATTCTCAACCTGCACCGTTTCTAATTCACCAAGAAAGTAACGTTATTGCACGTGCTATTCGTGATTATTTACGCCGTGACATTGGTGAAATTCTGATCGATAGCCCGAAAATCTTCGACCGTGCACGTGATCATATTAAATTAGTTCGTCCTGATTTCTTATCTCGTGTTAAGCGTTACGAAGGTGAAGTACCACTATTTAGCCACTACCAAATCGAAAGCCAAATCGACTCAGCGTTCCAGCGTGAAGTTCGTTTGCCTTCTGGCGGCTCTGTTGTTATTGACCCAACAGAAGCATTAACATCTATCGATATCAACTCTGCTCGCGCAACAAAGGGTGGCGATATTGAAGAGACAGCACTACAAACTAACCTAGAAGCGGCTGATGAAATTGCACGTCAATTACGTCTTCGTGACTTAGGTGGTCTTGTGGTTATCGACTTCATCGATATGACACCTGTACGCCATCAGCGTGAAGTTGAAAACCGTCTACGTGAAGCTGTTCGTATGGACCGTGCACGCGTTCAAATCGGTCGAATTTCACGTTTCGGTCTACTTGAAATGTCGCGTCAACGTCTAAGCCCTTCTCTAGCAGAAGCAAGCCACCACGTTTGTCCTCGTTGTACGGGTACTGGTGTTGTTCGTGATAATGAGTCGCTATCTCTTTCTATCCTACGTTTAATTGAAGAAGAAGCGTTAAAAGACAACAGTGCGCAAGTATTAGCGATTGTTCCTGTACCTGTAGCCTCTTACCTACTTAACGAAAAGCGTCGTTCAGTACAGCACATTGAAAAATACCATGGTGTTCGTGTTGTTATTGTTCCAAATGCGAACATGGAAACACCACACTTCGAAGTGCTACGTGTACGTGAAGGTGAAGAGCAAGATACGCTTTCTTACCACATCCCGAAAGCGCTTGAAGCAATGAAGGAAGCTGAAGCTATTGAGTCTCCGCAACCTGAGCGTATCGTTAAGAAACGTGAAGAGCCGGTACTTCAAGGTTTTACTGCGCCTAAACAGCCAGCACCTGTAGCGAAACCAGCAACAAAACCTGCACCTGCTGCTGTAACTAAACCAGCAACAGCACAGAAACCAGGTCTGCTGAGCCGCTTCTTTACTGCTTTAGCATCTTTCTTCTCTGGCAGTGCAGAGCCACAGCAAGAGAAACAAGTAGAAGCGAAGCCAGAGCAAGATAACAATCGCAACAACCGTCGTAACAATAACCGTCGTAACGACCGTAACGACAACCGCCGCAACAACCGTCAAGACAATCGTCGTAATAATCGTCAAGATAACGATGTAGACAATAGCGGTGAACGCCAAGAGCGTAACAACGAGCAACGCCAGAATCGTCGTCGCAACGACCGTAATGACAAAAACCGTCAAGACCGTCAGCAACAAAACGATAAAGCAGCAAAAGCACCTCGCCAAAATCGTAATAACGACGAAGCGAAAGAGCAAAAACGCCAAGCTCGTAAAGAAGAAATTCAAGCTCAAAAGCAGCAACGCCAGCAACAAAATGAGCAAAAAGCAACGGATCAAAACACGGTAGATGCACAGCGTGACAACGAAGAGAAAGCCGTTAAGGTGAAACAACGTCGTCAACGTCGTCAATTACGTAAAAAAGTCCGTATTACTGACGATGTAGAAACACGTGCAGAACAGCAAAATGTTGTTGAAAACGTTGAAACTGTAGTAGAGAAAACACCATCTCCATTGATGGCACTAGGTACAAGCATTGCTAAAGAGGCGCAAAACCAACCTGAGCAAGAGCCTGTTGCTGCAAACGAGCAAGGTGAAAATACTGAGCAAGAAGGTACTCAACGTCGTAACCGTCGCTCTCCACGTCACTTACGTGCAAGTGGTCAACGTCGTCGCCGTATGCGTGATACTCGTGTTGAAAAACCTGAGTTTGCAAATGCTGAAGCACCAGTGGAAAACAACGTTGCTGATGCTGTAGAGCATGCTGTTGTTGATGCAACTGATTCGATCAGCGATATGGTAAATGTAGTTTCTATTGTTGAAAAACCAAAAGCTGTTCGCCCTGCTACAGGTGTCGCATCTCCTGAAATGGCAATGGGTAAAGTTTGGTCTCGTATCAAACCTTCTGTTGAAGCGCCAGTTGTCGAAAAAGCAGTAGAGCAAACAATCGTGGCTCCATGTGTTGAAGCTGAAATCATCGACGAAGTAGAAGTTAATGACATCATCATTAACACGCCTGTTGTTGAACCAAAAGCACAACCAGTGGCAGTAGAAGCACAACGCACTCAGCTATCAGGTGTGGCAATGCCTGAAATGGCGATGGGTAAAGTTTTCCCTCGTTTTAAAGCAGAGCCTGCAGCCGTTGAGGTAGTAGAGACCGCGACGACTGAAACAGTAACAGAAGAGCCGACTCCTGCTATCATTGAACAGCCAGACGTTGTTGAAGCTGTTGTTGCTGAGCCTGAAGTTATTGAACCAGCGTCAGTTGAGCCTACTGCATCAGTTGAAAAAGCAGACAACAATGTCGTTGAGCTTGCGACTAAAGCTGCGGTTATGGCAACGTCTCCTCGCGGTTTCCATGCAGTTTCTGGTATGGCGAAAGCACCTGCACCAGAAGAGAATGTTGTCGCAACGGTAGTTGAAGCAGCTCCTCTACGTGAGCGTGCAAATACACGCCCAGCGGGTAGCCAAACTGCAACAAATCGTGCAGCAGCACCAATGACGAAGCCTTCATTTGACTAAGTGCTAAGTTAAATAGACAAAAAAGCCATGCTTTTGAAGTGACCCCCAATAGTTGGACACCAATTATTGGGGGTCTTTTATGTCCAAATATAGTCGAGAGTTAAAATGCA
>NZ_SSMG01000145.1 GCF_009873615.1 Photobacterium lucens | reverse complement strand
TAGTTTGATTGGATTTAAAACGTGTTTTTTATTTTTAAATATAATTAGCATGTTGTGATTATTTTATTGTTAGTATTAAAGTAAGTAAAATGTGTTAAAAAACACATATAACATCAAATTTAAATAGACTTAAAAATAATTACGATGTCTAATGTTTATAACGGATTAGATGGGGTTGTATATTAAGGATCTATACTTCACTATATAGCATGGATTATTTGTTTCAACTTGATCGTTTAAGAAGCAAATAGGTTTAATGTAAGATACTTCGGGATAATCGTGTGGTGATCTTTACTTGTCTCGGAGTGTATAAGTTTAATATTCGTTGCGTTGACGATTGTTATGATTATTTATTAGTGTCGATAATCAAGCAATATACGATGTGGTTGAATGTTTTATAATATTTAAACCTGCTATTTAAGGCCTCTTTTGAGGCCTTTTTTTTATCATGTAATCACCTATCTTGTATTTTTTACTATGTTTTTTTTATTTGGAGTGTGTTTATAGTGCAACTAATAAATAAAACACTAAAAATATTACTGGTATTTTTAGTATTTTTATCTACATATTCGTATTCAGAAGTGCTGTCACCTATAAATTGGGTGAATTCTATTGGTGGTTCACCTTCATGGGTGTTAGATATGAATCAATGGAGCAAGCTTCAATTCGGTAATCGTTACGGTGTTGTGATGGTTTTCAGGCCTGAGGGGGGCTATTACAGTCCTTTTAATATCAAGGTTGAGAACGGTAGAGTGGAAACACAACTTATTTTTCAGTCAGGAATAACGTCTCTTAATCCTGTTGGTTCAGTACCTATTCGTGAGTTATTTCCCTATGCTAATCGTCCTATTGGCGAGGCGAAAGTATATAAAATAACTGACGCAATAGGAATTGCATTTGTATTGACAACGAAAACTTCTAAGGGAGTTGTAAATCAATCTAGTAGTATTACCCGAGATGCTATCAGTAGTTATTCTACAAATGATACTTTAGCTGGGGTCGCTGGTGATGTCTCAGAGGGACTTCGTGCAGTATTTGTCCGTATTGGTGATTTTAAAAATCCATTTAAATCGGCATTTGTCGATTTTTCAGTGACTGCGAAAATTCGATTAATTAGTGGCAGCAATATTGTTACTTCTAGTCCTGTTACGATCTCTATAAAAGGTCATGTTCGACCTCAAATTTGTAAATTAACGTTAGATAAAGATCATATTGATTTTGGTCAAGTCACAGACTCCCAAGTCTATGCGAATAGTGTGTTTTCTACGCTGAAATTATCCTCAACATGTAATAACAATAAAAATATTAAGAATGCAGTGATTTCATTGGTGAATGTCAATGATGGAAAAGTTTACTCAGAGAACAAGGGGGTAGGGTTTAAAATTCTTGATAATAATGGCATGCCATTTATAGGAAATCGAAATATGCCAGCTAATAGTAATAATTACGATATAAAAATAATGCCATTTATCAACAATAAAAAATTGGCTTATGGTGTTCATCACAGTAGTTTAAATATGAAAGTTACCTATATGTAAAAATATCTTTTACGTTTTCACACCCCTTAAGGTGTTTATAAATCGGCACGTTCATCGCTGTAATTACAGGGGTGTAGGTGTGGTTTGGGAGTTAAAAATCCCTGCGTTGCAGGGTTTTTAACAGTATAGGGCGCGATGCAAAATATGATGTACTTATTTTAAGCAAGCTTCAGTACTAGGTGAAATGCATAAAACGGCAAGCGTGTTAAATTTTCCGCGTTCAGTTTGGCATCGGTGAGCGCTTTAGACACAAGCCAGCTTAAAGTTAATAAGCCAAAGTAGGATAAAAATGTTTAATAAAAATTATATTTGTTCATTAGTCATCTGCTTATTTATCGTAGGATGTCATGAAAATAATAGTAACTTTAAAAGCGAATTCTCACATCAAGGACATGAAAACAAAGGTGGGCATGAAAACAAAGGTGGACATGAAAACAAAGGTGGACATGAAAACAAAGGTGGGCATGAAAACAAAGGTGGACATGAAAACGTACACCTCTCACTCACGGTTGTAAAAAATGGAACGGCTACGATAGGAAAAGAAAAACAGTATCAGGTTGACAAAGAATATAATGGTACAGGTAATGTGATCTATACCCTTGTTGGTGCTCCGAAGTTTATCACTATTAATGCTACAACGGGACTCATTAATATTGATGCTAGTGTTGATTCTGATAAAGGTTTTTATCCTATTACCGTGAAGGCTTCAGATGGTAAACTTATGGCTAAAACGTCTATTACTATCCATGTAATGGAGCCAATTGTCTTGTTGATTGATCCTGTTCCAAAGCAAACAATAACAAGGGATCAAACATTTCAATATCAAATAAAGACCAAGTATAATGGTACTGGAACTTTAAAATATTCATTAATTTCATCACCAAACTTTATAACTATAAATCAACAGACTGGTTTAATATCAGCAGATACAGATAATCTTGTAACCAGTAAAGACTATGTAATAAAAGTAGCTGTAACTGATGGAACTATTAATAAGTCTGTATTAATAAATTTATCAGTGGCGTTATCTGCTGAATTAGAAAAATGTTTACAAGGTAATATAACAGCGGTAACCTCAGATCAATTGTATGCACTGTCTGGCTCTATGTTTTCTGATGAATTATATGTTCAAGGTGATCCGAACTGGAAACCAAAAAAAATTCAATTCAAGATTGAAGATGAAAATAAACAGCCATTAAAAGGTTGTGATATTTATGTTAGGCCACAACAAACATCATCTAGCATTTACTTTCCAGTTAATAGTATCAGTGATAAAAATGGATTGGTTACTGGGTATTGGGAGTCTAAAAAAGGTGAATCTAGTGTATTACTGGCTAGTTTATTACAGGACCAATCTGATAAAGCATCAATAAACGGTGTCATATCGCAAAAGCCATTTAAAAATACAGCGCCTTCTCCATATTTAAGATTTGGCTCAAACTATCGATGGAAAGAATTTAATATAGATATAACAGTTCTTGCTGGTTCAAACCCTACTTTTTTTCAAATAGCAAATTGGTTTGGCGGTTATATCGGTTTACAAGAAGCTGATTGGAAAGAACAACGAAAATTAATATTCTCTGTTTGGAAAACAAAATATGGTATTCCTCAGTTATTGACTGACAGTCCTTACTGTGTACCAATGACCGACTCAGAAGGTACATTTGAACATTGTTTAATGGATTATCCATGGCAATATGGAAAGACTTATACATTCAATATAACAGCTGAACATAACGTGGATAATGCTATTGATTATACCGTAAAAGTTCAAGAGAAAGGCAGTTTAGAAAAAGTAACTGTAGCTACAATTAGACAGCCGCAAGATAACAATTATTACCCAGGGACTCCATCATCTTTTATCGAACAATGGACTAAGGAGCAAGATTCTTGTTTAAAAATACAACCAAGGACAGCTGTTTATTCAAATATTTCTGCAATAAAACCAGGAGAATCCGTACCATTTAATATATCTAATGCGCAATTTAGTCGACCTTATATAGCGTCTTATGGAGGAGGTAGTTTATGTTTTAATTATGCATATGGAAACACAACATCTCTTCCTATTAGCAAAAATATTAAAAATGGTTTTGTTGCTAGTGTGGGTGGTGATCTTGTGTCTTATCCATCAGATGGAGCACTTAAGGCGGCATCTCCTGATGTTAATTTACAT
>NZ_SSMG01000144.1 GCF_009873615.1 Photobacterium lucens | reverse complement strand
TATGCGATCGTCGGCAGCGTCAGATGTGTATAAAGAGACAGCCTTATGGCTTCGTTGGCGACTGCCCCTAATGATTTTTGTATTAGGGACTCTACTCATTTATCTGATGCAAGGTTTTATAAAATACGCATTATTTGAGCATGATCTTAGCCATCGAATTAACATACCATTAGATGTTAATGATACAAATGCGATTCTTATCAGTACGGCGATCAATAATTTAGTGCCTGATTTATCAATGACATGCTCTGATGATGATATCGATGCGCTGCGCCTTACAAATGACACTTCAACTAATATTCAATTTTTGCAGTTAGTTACTACTGATAGAGGTTGTTCTATTTATGGCCATGTTGCACCTGTTAGTGATGATAGCCATGCAAGCCATAAAATAACGGTTGGAAATTTAACCATTTCCCCCTACACCAATAGTCGCGTAAAAGTGGTCCGTCATTTTACCAATGGCAGCTATGTATTAGCTGTATCTGAACCATTTAGCCAACTGTTATATAATAATCAGACCAACAAGCATAATATTGCGGTCTACCTAATCTATAAAGATCAACATATTCACTTACAAAGTAAAAAGAGTAAAAAGGAAACTTATCAGCTATTTCAAAAGCCGCTTACTCACGATTTTTTACTTCAAGTTTATGCAACTAAAACAGGAATTAATGATGTTACAAAACCAGATGCTGTATTAGTTAACATTTCTTTATTACTGTTATTAGCCGTATTCTGTTTATTACTAGGTATTAAAAACACCCACCATAAAACAGTAAAAAATATGATTGAATCAGGGATCCATAAAAAAGAATTCATCCCTTACTATCAACCAATTATTAACTCCGTATCTGGCGAGATCATCGGTTGTGAAACCCTGCTTCGTTGGCATAAATCTAACGGTGAAATCATACCGCCAAATGCTTTTATTGATATTGCTGAAAAAAATAAACAAATCTATGAAATTACCGATCTACTGATTGAACAAGTCACTGCTGATATTGCCAGTTTAAAAGACCTTAATGATCAGTTTTATGCCAGCATTAACGTACCGCCGCATCAGTTAGAGAATCAAACCTTTGCGACCAAACTGTTGCAAAAGTTATCTGAGCATGACATGCCGAATCACCGTCTGGCGATTGAAGTAACAGAAAGAACCCCTTTTACTGATCTCGAATCAGCGAAAAGTGTTATGCAACGTCTTATTGATAATGATATTTCCATTAAATTAGATGACGCAGGCACAGGTTTTGGAGGCTTTAGTTACTTACAAGAATTGCCAATTAATACTCTTAAAATTGATAAAATGTTTATCGATACCATTGGTACGTGTGACGTTAAAGCTAACATCCTAAATGCCATTATCACCTTCGGTAAGAAGGCTAATCTCATCATGATTGCAGAGGGTGTTGAAAGTCTGGATCAGGTTGAGTATTTACGTAAACAAGGTGTCTTCCTTATTCAAGGCTTTGTTTATGCTAAACCAATGCCATTTAAAGATTTCCAACAATTTATCAATACTTGTATTAAATCTAATAATAACTGTCTTGCTTG
>NZ_SSMG01000143.1 GCF_009873615.1 Photobacterium lucens | reverse complement strand
ATAAATGTATCAGATAATTTAAGTATGATTTTTCTTCATTCAGAAATAGAATATAAAAAAAACATATCGATAAAAAGGATTATTAATCATCGACAAGTAGGAGTTGAGTTCTTTAATCAGAGCAAAGATAAAGTTAAACCAGATTTGATTTTTTGTGCTTATCCTACAATCGACTTGGCTTATGAAGTTACGAAGTTTGGGAAAGAAAATAATATTAAAACAATTATTGATATTCGTGATTTGTGGCCAGATATTTTTGTTGATGCAATACCAAAACCTTTTAAGCCATTTGGTTCATTTTTACTATCACCATTAATTAAAAAGTCTAAATATATATTTTCAAATTGTGATGCAATAACAGCAG
>NZ_SSMG01000142.1 GCF_009873615.1 Photobacterium lucens | reverse complement strand
CGTTTGTTGGTTTTATATCCTATTGTGATAGCGAAATTAAACTGGTGAATTAGGAATGTTAAATAGCTCTAGTGGAATATTTACATTTGTGCAAAAAATTTAGATTTAAGGATAAATGGCGGTTTGGGTAATTATTCAAATGAGAGGGGGCGATTTTGAGTCCTAAGGGGAAGAATGAGCGAGGAGGAAAGATAGAAAGTATATGTAGGAAGAAAACGATGCAGCGGAAAGGCTGCATCGTATAAGATAATTACAGTTATTAATTAATCGTCAATGATAAAAGCATTTTTCTTTTTAAATTCATCGATCATCTCATTTAGTTCTTTATTTTCAATTAGTTCTCTTAATATTTTGATTGATTCTTCATCTAATGCCCAGTTAAAGGAAACATCATTTATGAATTTTTTCCAATCATTTATTAACATCCAATCTCTGATAACTCCAAGGATATTAGATTCATCTTCGAGCTTATTGTAAGTAGTCGCATACTCTTTTGGGA
>NZ_SSMG01000141.1 GCF_009873615.1 Photobacterium lucens | reverse complement strand
GAAAACGTATTAAAAACACTTAAACACTCAGTAAATCAAAAAGTTAAACAATTACATTTACTTACCTATTAATAAGTAGAACTGATGATAATGATTGATTTTTTTAGTTGGTAACACCTTGTCTTTGCCCGATAAAATCTTCTGACAGCGACAGGACGTTACCGACGTCCTACAGCATTTTTGTACAGAGGGCCAAGATATGGCAGTTCAATCTTCCCATGCCGACATTTACACCATCGCAAAATCAGCCTTAACCAAAGCCAGTAAACAACTTGCCGCTGATGGCTATGACACCGACATTTATTGCATTGATGGACGCATTCGCCTTGTCATCGATAATGATAGACATCAACCATACGAATACGCACTGCAGCTTCATAAAAACGCCAATAATGAGCAGACACACCTTGAAGTACTGATCAAAAACAGTCAACAATCTTACTTAGTCGATGGCTTATCTGAGCCTGAATTAATTGCAGATATTTTGATGCAATATAAGCGTTATTGCATTTGACTCACGACAGGAAACCGACACATAAGATCACCGAAAGGCACCGAGTTCATCATAAGAAATGTGCCTTTTTCATTAACTTGCCTTCTACGCTCTTACTATAAACAATTGAATCCGATCAGTTTTCTTTCGTAAACAGTCACCGCGATTAACTAATATCCACTATGCTTTGATTATTACATTATGTCTCATTAAGCGATACTGAGTGACTTAAGCAAGGTAGGTGCAATGGTTGATAGTCTTAATACCATTATTTCTGAACTTTGCGCCATCGTGATCAGTACCGCCGCTCTTGGTAGCCTGTTCCTTTACGCAAAGCAACCCATCATCATTGCCTACATCGTAGCAGGTATTGTAATAGGTCCTTATGGCATTGCCTTAATCAACAATGCTAACGATATTACCCAAATGGGGCATATCGGGGTGATATTACTGCTCTTTTTACTTGGCTTAAATTTACAGCCTCAACGCTTACTTAAACTGTTTCGTGAAAGTGCATTAATCACTCTTGCTTGCAGCTTATTCTTCTTTATTTGTACTTTCCTATTTGCATTATTGATCCGCTTATCGCTAACTGATGCCTTGATCACGGCAGCTGCCATGATGTTTTCCAGTACTGTGATTGGGCTTAAATTAATACCGACGACGACACTTCACCATCAACGTATCGGTGAGATAATGACAAGTATCTTATTAATCCAAGATATTTTAGCCATTAGTGTCTTACTGCTGTTAAACATCGATAGTGAACATAATATTGGCTTTGCTATCCTCTTCGTTTTCGCCAAATTAATCATCATTATTGTAAGCGCTTACTCCGCTGTTAAGTTTTTACTCTTGCCACTGATGAGAAAATTTGATGTTATTCAGGAATATAGCTTTATTGCAACCTTAGCATGGTGCTTCTTTTGGGCTGAGATCAGCCATAGAGTCGGTTTATCGTATGAAACGGGCGCATTTATCGCAGGTACATTATTAGCCGTTAGCCCAGTCTCCAATGTCATCGCACTACACCTAAAGCCTCTTCGAGAGTTTTTCCTGATCCTTTTCTTCTTTGCTGTCGGTGCCAATATCAACTTACTTGCTAGCGATTATTACACGCTATGGGGGATCATTTTTGGGATTGCACTAGTCAGACTCAAAGCATGGGGATTTTATCAGGCACTTGCTATTTCAGAGCCCAAAGCCCCTATCAATAAAGAGCTTAGCGCTAGATTAAGCCAAGCCAGTGAGTTTTCATTACTATTGGCATACACAGCAATCATGAACGGAATAATTTCAGAGCAAGGAAAAACCTTTATTCAAATGGTCACTTTAACCACCTTTATTCTTTCAACCTACTGGATAGTTACACGCTACCCAACCCCAATATCAAATACAAAAAACCTGCGCCAAGATTAAAAAGCCCGCCTCTAACTCAATAAAGGCGGGCTTTAAATTAAAGTAAGTTATTACTTACATTGACCATACATAGAAGATTTGTGCTTTCATTCGAATAATGATCCCACGAACTACGTCTAAGAAACCGAGAAAACTAATTGGCTTTTCAGCACTAATCCAACCGATCCCTACCGAGCCAACAGGAATATCATAGCCCTCGGTTTCAATCACTTTTAAACGTACAAAGTGATGTTTATTTGCCATATTGGCACCAGTCGTTTGACGAACATTGGTTTCACGACCAATCAAATTACCCTGCGACTCTCCCGTTGCTTCCACAATGCCTTCCACTTCAGCAGCAAACACTTTTCCTGGGTAAACAGCGGTAGCAAACTCTGCCATTTGTCCCGGCTTCACATTACGGATCGCTTGGTGATTAACACGCATCAACACATACTTTTCTTTGGTGTACATTTGGATACGTGGCACTGTACCGACGAACTGCCCTTCACGCATAATGAAGTTCGTTACATAGCCATCGGTTGGCGCATAAACCTTCGTATTTTTAAGATCCCACTCAGCCTTTGCCACATTCTCTTGTTGAGTTTGAACATCAACTTCACGGCTATTTACCGCCAACTTCGCTTTATCTAACGCCAATTGCTTTTGTTTAACCGCAATTTCAGACTTTTCAATTTGTGAAGCCAGCATAATTTTCTGTGATTTTGCCACTTCAACCGCAGTACGCTGCTCATCTAACTTACTTTGGGTAATAGTATGGTTAACAACGCTATTTTGCTTAATGTAGCGATTTAACATCGCTTGTTTTAGCTTGTAATCTTCATTTGCTGCAGCAAGCTGATTATGAGCAATTTCGATGTCTTTATCCGCGGCGTGATAACCGGCTTGCGCCATTTCAACGTCTTCTTTTGCAATACTTAAAGCAACTTCTGCTGATGCCAAGCTCGCTTGTGCTTTATTCAAAGCAATACGATAAGGTTCTGCATCAAGCTCATACACCAAATCCCCTGCTTTCACCTGGCTATTTGGCTCAACATAAATTTCTTTTACATGACCATTAATGGTTGTTGATGCCGGACGTAACTGAACATGTGGCGATTGCACTAATGAGCCACCCGAGAGATCCATCGGTGCATAAGTAATTAAGCCGTACCATACAAATACCAGCCAGCTACCACCACCAATGTACGCAAATGCTTTAGTAAACTTATTCCATGGCATACCAGCCAAACGAAGCAGATAAATAAACAGTGCCCATACCGCTAAACCCTCAAGCATTTGTCTGCTCCTCTGTTAATTGCTTTTCCTGTGTCGTTACTGATGCTGATTCATTTTTATTAACGTTATTAGGATGATCAGTATGCCAAATATCACGTAGACGTCTTAATGCTTGTTCACCGTCGACAAAAGCAATGATCACAGCAAGAACCCACACCCAATGCCATATAAAGCCAATCCAAGTGAGCGCAGTAATGAGTCCTATTTGATGGTGTTCTTTACTTGCTGCTTTATGAATAGGTAATTCGTGGAATTTCCAAAAGCCAATACCGATTGCAGCAATGGTTCCCAACATCACAACACTTGCAACAACATGCAGTGCTGTATCTACGCTTGTGCCTGAAAATGGCATACTAAATAGACTCATTAAATTCTCCAGCTAACTAAATAATTATTTTTATTCAATTGGTTAGTTGTTATTACGTTAATCAACTGTAAGCGTTTTTTTGCCAATAGAAACAACTATTGACCAAACACATCAAAATAAGTCACTTTTTGATATATCCTATCCAAAGAATAATGTTTGCTGTCTAAGGAAAAGACATGTTAGATATCGCTTTTATTAGAACGTTGTTTATCAAACCGCTGGATTACGCTATTCAAAAACACTATGGCTTATCCTTCCAACAGCTTGATATTCCAGAATTATTAATCCGTGAGAGCATGTCCCTTATCCCTTTTAAGGATTATTTATTTTGGTTAGATCGCATTGAAGAACTCACCAATGATCCGAGTTATATGATCACGCTAGCTGATCAAATGACATTTAGAACAATGGGAGGATTAGGAGAATGGTATTTAAGTTGCCCCGATTTGCCCCTGGCATTACGGCGCATCAACTATGGCTTATCTTGCTTACAAAGTGGGGCGTCTTACCATAGCGAACTATCAGGCAAAATCATCAAATGGACGTATGAGAACCCTTACTCAAAAGGAAAAGGTAGCAAACACGATCATTTACGTGTCGCAGTGTTATTCACGCAAACCTTACGTGATTACATGGGAGAGGATTTCTCACCACTTAAAATAGAGATCAGTGCGCAGGAAATACGCTCAGAGAAGATTGAAGCGTTCTTCCAGTGTCCGATACGCTGGGGAGCACCTAAAACGCAAGTTTGGTTACCCATGTCGATATTAGGCGCTTCCAATCATCGACCAGCCAAATCAACCAAGCCCATGTTAGTATCTAATTTACAGTTAGATGATTTTCTCAACATGCCTCAACCTGCAGATACCGCTAAATTGATGTTTGAATTGATCAACTATTCGCGCTATTACCAATACCCAAACCTTGAATTTATAGCAGAACAATTATCGTTATCAAAACAACAACTGCAACGCCGACTGCATCATTTTGGCTGGACATTCACTGACACCACTAACTACGTTTTATGTAATATTGCGATTAAATACATGCAGCAAGCATTACCCATCGAGCAAATCGCTGCTAATTTAAGCTATAAAAACGTCCAGAGCTTTACCAAAGCATTTCAACGTAACCGTGGTATCACCCCGCTGCAATACCAACAACAGCTCCTTGAAAAACAATAAAACGTACATATTCAAAAACAAAAAAAGGTTAAACAACTTATTGTTATTTAACCTTTTCATCTACTTTTATCACAATTTTTTAAGCAACAGCATGGATATTTATATCGATCTCATTAGTTTCTGGCTGAAGCAACTTTTCACGGATCGTAGACATCAACACTATCGGCCCCATCATGTTTACACGCAGCGGTGTGCCGCCTAAACCATAATGTAATTCAGAAGAGTCTGACGATGAATAGTTGTATTTGTAGTTAAACTTATCAGATGCCATGTGCAGCAAATCGAAGTCTTTACGATGACAAGAAATGTATGCGCGCCAGTACATTGCATCAATGATCTCTTCAGGCTGCTCAGCCCGAATAATGAAACGCCAACTACCATCTTCCCCATAGAAATCCAGTGGGAAAATCTTTCTTATCTTTCTTTTCTTCAACAAATTAAACCTTCCCACAACACTTCGTAGAAAAATAAAGCATGAGAATCACCCATCTATTAAGAATAGCTTCTCATTCTAAAGA